>CAJOMY010000005.1 GCA_905235775.1 uncultured Bacteroidales bacterium
CAGGGTTGGAACATGCGCATCGAGCTGGCCAAAATCCTGCTCCAGCAGCCGGACGTGCTGCTGCTTGACGAACCCACCAACCACCTGGACATCGAGTCCATCGGCTGGCTGGAGGATTACCTCAAAGCCCGCCGCTGCGCCTTGCTGCTCGTCAGCCATGACCGGCGTTTCCTCGACACGGTCACGAACCGGACCGTGGAAGTGATGCTCGGGCATGTCCACGACTACAAGGTCCCCTACAGCCAGTATCTGACCCTCCGGGCGGAACGCCTGCAGCAGCAGGTGGCCGCCTACGAGAACCAGCAGCGGATGATCCAGAAGACCGAAGAATTCATCAACACCTTCCGCTACAAGCCCACGAAATCCAACCAGGTCCAGTCCCGCATCAAGGCGCTGGAGAAACTGGACCGCATCGAGATCGACGAGACCGACAACGCCCGGCTGACAGTCAAGTTCCCGCCGGCCCCGCGTTCCGGGGATGTGGTCTTCAAGGGCAGCGACCTGACCGTCGGCTATCCGCAGAAAGTCGTTTTCCGCCATGCGGAAATCGAGATCAAACGGGGAGAAAAAGTGGCCCTGATCGGACGCAACGGCGAAGGCAAGACCACGCTGATGCGCGTAATCGCCGGCGAACTGTCTCCCCTCAGCGGAGAAGGCCGGCTGGGCCACAACGTCCAGGTCGGCTATTATGCGCAGAATCAGGAAGATATCCTGGACAAGAATGAGACGGTCTTCTCCACCGTGGACCGGATTGCCGTGGGGGATATCCGGAGCCGGCTCCGTGACCTGCTGGCGCAGTTCCTCTTTCGCGGCGAAGATATCGACAAGCGCGTGTCGGTGCTCTCCGGCGGGGAGCGTGCCCGTCTGGGCATGGCGAAACTGATGCTCCAGAGCTACAACCTGCTGGCGCTCGACGAGCCGACCAACCACATGGACATCAAGTCCAAGGACATCCTCAAACAGGCCCTCCAGGCGTATGACGGCACGCTGGTCGTGGTCTCGCACGACCGCGATTTCCTGGACGGGCTGGTGGACAAGTTGTACGAATTCCGCGACGGACAGGTCCGGGAGTATCTGGGGAGCGTGTCCGACTTCCTGGCGGCACGCAAGCTGGAGACGCTCCAGGAGCTGGAGCGCAAGGCCGTGGCCGCCGCGGCCCCGAAGCCCGAGGAGCGTCAGAAGAAGGCGACCTACGAAGAGCGTCGGCAGGAATCCCGGACGGATCGCAAGAAGAAGAACCGGATCTCCTGGCTGGAATGCGAGATCGGGAAGCTGGAAGCGAAGATGAAGGAGATCGAAACGATCCTTGCAGCGCCGACCGGAAAGGACGATATCATGGAACTGACCCGGACTTACCTGGAATGCAAGCGCGACCTGGACGCCAAGACGGAAGAGTGGGGGACGCTCATCGAATAATCGTTCTGAATTGGGCAGAAGAGGTTGTTAACAAAGATGTTACGAATAGTAACATCTTTGTTTTCTTCACTAATTTCTAATTATTTTGAATTCTCTTCAATGTATGCGGCCAGAAAGTGAAGGGCCACATTGGCAAATCGGCGGATATTGCCTTTTCTCCCCAGGTCGCAGTGGTATTTCCGGGTGATGGTACCGGCCGGACCGGAAGCTGCAATCCATACGGTTCCCTCCGGATTGCCGAATTCGTCCGCACCTTCCGCAAGGCCGGTCGTGGCGACGGAGAAGGTGCTGCCGGTGAGGCGTCGGACTCCCTCGGCCATGGCGGCCGCGACTTCGCCGCTAACGAGTCCCTTCTCGGCAACGGTCCGGTGTGGGACACCCAGAACACGCTCCTTGACCGAGACGGCGTAGGAAGTCACGGAACCGAGATAGTAGGAGGATGAACCGGAGACGGTCGTGATGAGATGAGAAATCTGTCCGCCCGTGCAGGATTCGGCGGCGCTGAGTGTCCGTCCGCTATTCTTGAGCAGCCGGGCTATCCGGTCTTGGATCGTTTCTTTCATTTTTGGCGAGGTTCAGGAGATGCTTCTGGATGCTGCTGACGAACTGCGGCCCGTTTCGGACCAGTCCATCGCGGACCTCTACCAGCGACGCGCCTGCCTTCAGGGCTTCAGCCGCCTGTTCCGGGGTCTCGATTGTGCAGTTGGCAATAATGGGCAGGCGACCGGCCGTATAGGCGGATGTCTGCTGGATTTGTTCGAGGCTGCAGGCCTCGATGCCGTCAATGCCGTTCATCTGGCTGAAATCGAGCAAATCCTTCAACTCGGAAGTCGGCAGGACTTTGGGCAGTTTGACGACAATGGGCTTGTAGACTTCCTCAGCCAGTCTGGCATCCAACAGGGGATCCAGGACATCCGTGGACGGATTGGCGGAGATGTCGATGACGAAGAAATCGCAAAAGTCGTAGGCAAGGGTGAAGGCGGTCTGGAAATCTTCCTGGATGCAGGCTGCGAGGATGTCGTTCTGAGGGTCTTCCTGTATGCGACGGATGGTCCTCCGGATGCCGTCAGCATTCATCGGACCGATCTCCACAAAGCTGAATCCCAGATTGTTAAGGTCATTGTACAGCTCGCCGTGGATGTCCAGTCCGGCGCCCAGACCGATCGGGTTGTAGAAGTTCAGGCCGAAGACTTCACGCTGCAGGCCGGCGGGGCGGTTGTTGTGGAGCCAGCGGCTGATCGGCCGGCCGAGCGGTACCCTTTCGATCATCTCGAAATAGCGAAGCGCGTAACGCGATGCTTTCTCAATATCCGCGTTACGTACAAATGGCCGAACCAGAATGCTGTACAATCCCATACGGCAAATATATAAATTTTATTCTATTTCCTGGAAAGTGCCGTCGGAGTAGAAAATAATAAGTTTAGATATTGTCTTTTGATTACTAATATGTTGGGCGTTTTTATCTTTACCTTTAGTGTATGTATCTGGGTGGGAAAGGGGAGAGATGGGCGGATTTTCCTGACGGTATCCGGCTTCGGAGAACAAGCTGTCCGGCGTCCCGGTCGAGAGGGGAGAAACCGGCTCTATGGTTGCGTCAGAGGCCGATTTTGTTGTGTTATACATCCGTCCGTGCCCCGTGAGAAGCCACTCGAAATTCAGGCTGGGGTAGTGACGCACCATACTCTCGAGAAAATCGAACCCCGGTTTGTTCCGTCCGGCCAGGATATGGGAGACACTGGCCCGGGCGACACCGATGGTCTCGGCGAACTGAGCCTGGCTGATATTTTCAGCGGACAAAAACTGTTGCAGACGCGTGTTCATAATTCTAAACGATTTGTTAACAAAAGTAAAGCAAAAAAAGTACTTTATCAAGTGTTACAAATGGAAACTGTGAATTGTTTGTGGATAGAACTGTGAATATTCACTTTATTTAAAAATTAAGAAAACAAATCATAAATCTTTGATATATAATAAATTATCTTCTTTATATTTATTCTATCGATTCAATTGTAGACCGAAATAGGAGGGGAGCGGTCGAAATTAACATCACGGTTTGCTTTATTTGAACCACATAAAACACTGATTATTAATAATCTTATTGATTGTTTTATATTGTATAATCTGAACTTATGACACTTTTGAACTATGTGTTTCAATTGTTGATAAACATTTTGTAAACTTTACAAAAGTTTACAATCAATTTACATATGTAAACAGATTTCAGGGTTGCCAGCTCAGCCGAAAATCATTAAATTTGCAACATGATTCCGGAACTTCGTATTGAAGATTATTCGTATGTCCTGCCTGATGACAGGATTGCCAAATATCCGCTGCCCGAGCGCGATGCGTCGAAATTATTGATTTATCGAAACGGTAACGTGTCTGAACGCCAATTCCGCGGTCTTGCGGATGAATTGCCTTCGGGCGCCCTGATGGTGTTCAACGACACGAAAGTCGTTCCCGCCCGGCTCTTTTTCCGTCGTCCGACCGGCGCGCACATCGAGATTTTCTGTCTGGAGCCGGAAATGCCGGCGGAATACGCCAGTATATTCGCCGCGACGGACTGCTGCCGCTGGAAATGCGTTATCGGCAACGCCAAGCGGTGGAAATCCGACGAAATCCTCCGCCTGGACGTGGATTCCGACGAGTGGGACGACATCGCTCCCACAGCCCGTCTGATCGGCCGGGACGGCCAGACCGGGGTGGTCGAGTTCCGCTGGCAGGGCGGATTCCCGTTTTCCGAAGTACTGGAACGTTGCGGACGCGTTCCGATTCCGCCTTATCTGAACCGCGATACGGAGGCCATCGACCTGGAGCGCTACCAGACCTTATATGCGCACATACGCGGCTCTGTGGCGGCGCCGACGGCCGGTCTCCATTTCACGCAGCGCGTGCTGGATGAGATCGCCGCGAAGGGGATCGAGATCGAAAATGTCTGTCTGCACGTCGGTGCCGGCACCTTCCTGCCGGTCAAGAGTTCGCTTGTCTCGGAACACCCGATGCATCGGGAGCCGTTCGTGGTCAGCCGCGACCTGCTGGTCCGCCTGCGCCGCGCCGACCGCCCCGTGGTGGCCGTCGGAACGACCTCCGTCCGGACGCTGGAATCGCTGTATTACGTGGGGGTCAGCTGCCTGGAGCAGGGCAGCCCCGCGGATGTGGACCAGTGGGCCCCGTATGTCCGCGAGTATGGGATAACGCTGCAAGAGTCTCTGGATGCGATTATCAAGTATTTGGATGACAATGGATTGAATGAACTCAAAGTGGGTACGCGCATCATCATCGTGCCCGGTTTCCGTTTCCGGGTGGTGGATGCGATGGTGACGAATTTCCACCAGCCGCAGAGTACGCTGCTGCTGCTGATTTCCGCCTTTGTGGCGGGGGACTGGCACACGGTCTACGACTACGCGCTCGGGCACGGGTTCAGATTCCTCAGTTATGGAGATTCATCTTTGCTTTTCCGCCGTTGATTTTGTACATTTGGTCCCGAAATGATTAATGATGCTGAATTTGGCGATATTCGCCCCTATACTGACGAAGAGGCGGTAGCAGCCCTTGATCGTGTGTCCCGGCACCCGATGATGCCCGTGATCTCCAAGTATCTTTTCTCCGATCTGCCGGCCTCCACGCTCAGCCGCATGCTGCGCGGAATCGGCAGTATCGACCAGTTCCAGGACGATGTCATGATCGGGGTCATCGATGCCATTTTGGCCAAGACCTCGACGGGATTCAGCTGTAGTGGCGTCGAGCATCTGAAGGGGATCCGGGGCCGTTTCCTGGCCGTCTCCAATCACCGCGACATCGTGCTCGATCCGGCCTTGATCCAGTACGTGATGCATGACGCCGGCCTGCCATACACGGAGATCTGCGTCGGTTCAAATCTGATAACCAGCCAGTTGATAGAAGATCTGATGCGCTCGAACCGCATGATCAAGGTCATTCGGGGCATCGGAGCGCGTGAGTTGTATCTGAGCTCGCAGCGCCTGTCCCAGTACATGCGGGAGAGTATCGTTTCCGATCGGGCTTCGATCTGGATTGCCCAGCGTGAAGGGCGTACGAAAAACGGTCTGGACACCACTGAACAGGGGCTTTTGAAGATGTTCGACATGAGCGGACAGGGCAGTTTCGAGGAGAATTTCTCCGAGTTGAACATCGTCCCGATGAGTATTTCCTATGAATATGAGTCCTGTGACTCGCGAAAAGCCCGCGAGGTGCTGCTTCGCCGAGAGGGCCCCTACGTCAAGAAGGCAAACGAGGACTTGCACAGCATCATGACGGGCATCCGGCAGCAGAAAGGGCATATTCATCTGGAGATCGAAGCTCCGCTTACGCCGGAAGAGATCCACGAGGCTTCGACGTGCGAGAAAAATGACCGATACCAGGCGATACGCCAAGCGCTCGACCGTCGCATCATTGACGGATACCGGTTGTGGAAAACGAAATTATATGGCACATGACCTGTTGAACGGGAAAACCGAATTCCTGGATGCCGGACGCTACGATGCCCGGGATCTTGACGGTTTCAAGCAATACATGGCCCACAAACTCGGAAAATTGGAACGCCGTCTCGATCAGGCGGAACTTGGCAAGGTATTCCTTGGAATCTATGCAGGTCCCGTGGACGCCAAGTTACACAATTTATATTATGTTAAGTAGCGTGCGCGTTTACCTGCTCCCCCTGCTGGTCGCGGCCGTACTTTCTCCGACCTTGCGGGCGGACAATCTGTATGCCTACCGGGATTCCGTGAAGAACGGTTACGACTTCCTGCTTTATGTGCCGGACGCTTATGAGACTTCCGATGAGTCCTTGCCGGTCCTGCTTTGTCTGCATGGTAAAAGCTTGGTTGGAAACTCGTTAAGTATGGTTACGAAATATGGTTGCATCGATGCGCTTCGCCGCGGACGCGAGATCGACGCGCTGGTGATCTGTCCGCAATGCAACACGACGGACGGCTGGAACGCCGAGCGCCTGATGCGTGTGGTCGATTGGGTGACGGAACGCTACCGGCATGATCCGGACCGGCTGTATTGCTTCGGCATCAGCATGGGTGGCTGGGGCACGTTCAAGTTTGTCGCGGCCTATCCGGACCGGGTGGCGGCCGCCATCGCGATGTGCGGCGGCTTCACGGGCGACGTCCGCCCGCTTGCGGATGTGCCGCTCTGGATCATCCATGGCACTAGCGACACCGTGACCCGGCTTTCCCGCTCTTCGACCATCGTTGAGCAACTGGCCCGGCTCGGCATGGCCGGCCGCGTTCGTTTCTCCTGGCTGACGGGCTGCGACCATTCCATCCTGGCGCGTGTTTTCCTCCTGCAGCAGCCGTACGACTGGCTCTTCAGGCATCGCTTGACAGACCGGGACCGTCCGGTGGACCGCGACATCAAAATCAGCCCTGCAGACGTGCGGGCGGCCTATTTGACCCTCGACGCTGCCCGGGGACGGCGCCTTCAGATTGAGAATCCGCCGAGCTGATTCTCCTATCTCTCAATTGTTCGACGCGCGCCAGTTGCGGGCACGCAGCTTCATGTTCTCCTGAATGCATTCGCTGTAGAGCCAGGGCTCGCAGCTGTGGATGTCCCCCACATTGATGAAGTCCTTGTAGGGCTTGTATTCCGCCCCGTCGTAGCCCGTGACCACGAGGACGTGGTATGCCGGCGACAGGGTCACCGTGATGCTGTCGTGCAACACGGCGGGCGTGGCGTCAGTCTTCCAGTTGACGGGATTGATGGCGATCTCCGTTTTCGCGATGACTGGCTGGATGTATTTGACATCCTTGACGGTGTTGTAGCAGATCGTGACGCCGGTGTCCCCCTCCCCTGTCGCCGCGCGGATGTGCCGGCTTTCGGCAAGGTCTTCGGCCGTCACCTTGTAGCCCATTACGTAGGCGGCGGCCAGCTGGGCATAGGTCGCGTCATCCATGTGCTTGAGCAGTTCCACCACGGCCATGCCGCCCTGGCTGAAACCGGCGATGATGAGCGGACGGCTGCCGTCCCGCTCCTTCAGGAAGGTGTCGAAAGCCGTGCAGACGTCCGCCATCGCCAGGCGCGTGCGCTCGCGGATGACGGCCTCGTCCCGCGTCAGGAAGGCGTCGATCGTCGCGTGCCGGTAGTACGGGGCCCAGAAGCGGTTGCCGGGCGCCATATAGGCGGCCACGCCGCCGATTTCGATCCCCATATGCTCGCGGTGCAGCGGGTTCCACACGTCCGCGTAATGGTTCACGCGGCCCCGCGCGTCCGTCCAGTCCTCCTCCCAGGTGGAGACGACGTAGAATATGTCCGCTCCCGTTCCGTCCGTATCGTTGTCAGCGGTGTACCACATCGTCTCGTCCGCGTAGTCCGGCGCTTTCGGGACGAGGGTTTCCTCCCGCCTGCAGGAGAGCACGGGAGCGAACAGGATCAGAGCGGTGAGGAGCGTCAGGAGTCTGTTTTGTTTCATGGCGTCGGTTTTTCTGCAAAGATAGTGGAATCGGGTGAAACTTGATTATCTTTGCCGAAGTATGTCGATTTTCGTGAAATCCACCGATCCCTGCGCCCGCTGGCGGATCGACAGCCCGGAGGCGCTGTACGGGACCGTCCGTGCCTGCGGGATCATTCCTTTTTTCGAAGGGCCGGTCCCGGGCTTTTCCGTCGAGGAGATGACTCCGCAGGAGTACTGGTTCGACGACGACACGATGGGTCCCTGGGACTGGAAGATCTTCGCCGTGCAGCAGGGCGACGTCGCCTACGGCAAGTTCCTGCTGGGCGGCAAGGCCGCCTTTGCCACGGCGGAGTGCTACCGCGACCTGCTGAACTGGCGCCGCTCCCTGCCCAAATGCGCCCTGCGGGAAAGCGACCGGCAGGCCTATGAGGCCATCTGCCGGGCCGGAAGCCTGACGAGCCGCGAACTGCGCAAGATCTGCGGGCTGAAGAAGGCGCAGATGGACGCCATCACCACGCGCCTGCAGTACCAGACGCACCTGGTCATCGGCGACTTCGAGCGCGTTTACAAGGGCGAATTCCTGGAATATCAGGGCTGGCAGCTCGCTTCTTTATGCTGTCCCGAAGACCTCTTCGAATACGACCTGGATTCCCCTTTCCGCAGTCCGCAGGAGTCCTGGGACCGCCTGACTGCCCGCATACGCGCCGCCTCCCCCGCCGCCACCGACGCGGACATCCGGAAACTGCTGGGGTGAGGCATATTCGAAGGTGCGGAAAATGTTACATACGGAGAATTTTTAGTATCTTTGAAAGATATTTGATAAGCGAATCGGAATGTCTCGACACAGCAAACTGGACATCATCCTGGAGAACCTCGTCATCGAGTCCGTGGCGGCGGAGGGCAAGGCGATTGCCCATACGTCAGAGGGGCAGGTAGTGTTCGTTGGTTTCGCCGTGCCGGGGGATGTGGTGAACGTGCGTCTGGTCCGCAAGAAGAAGGCCTGGCTGGAGGGGACGATCATCAAGATCGTCAAGCCCTCCGAGCAGCGCCTGGAGCCGTTCTGCGAACATTTCGCCGTGTGCGGCGGTTGCCGCTGGCAGCCTCTCCCCTATGAGATCCAGCTCGCCGCGAAGCAGCGTCAGGTCTATGACCAGCTCACGCGGATCGGTCACCTGAGCGTGCCGGAATTCCGCCCCATCCTGGGCTCCGACAAGACGCGCTACTACCGCAATAAGCTTGAATTCTCCGCCTCCTGTAAACGCTGGATGACCAGCGAGGAGATCGCCTCCGGCGTACCTGCCGGCCCCGGCCTGGGTTTCCATGTCGGCAAGTATTTCGACAAAGTTCTCGACATCGAACGCTGCCACCTGCAGCCCGAGCCGACCAACGCCATCCGCCTTTTCATCAAGCGCTGGTGCCTGGAGCACGGCGTCAGTTTTTACGACATCCGGGAGAACCGCGGCCAGCTGCGCAACATGTTCGTCCGCACGACGGACGCCGGTGCGGTGATGGTCATCGTCTGTTTCGGAGAGGACTTCCCGCTGCGCGCTCCCCTGCTGGATGCCGTGGCGAAGGAATTCCCGCAGATCAGCTCGCTCTGGTATGTGATCAACGGCAAGAAGAACGACACCATCGGCGACCTCCCCTGCATCCTGCACAGTGGAGAGAGCGCCATCTATGAAGAAATGGAAGGCCTGCGCTTCAAGATCGGCCCGAAATCCTTCTACCAGACCAACACCGGCCAGGCCTACAAACTATACAAAGTGGCGCGTGAATTCGCCGCCCTGACGGGCTCCGAGACGGTCTATGACCTCTATACGGGTACGGGCACCATCGCCCAGTTCGTGGCGCGGCAGGCGAAGCGCGTCATTGGCATCGAATACGTCCCCGAGGCCATCGAGGACGCGAAAGTCAATGCTGCGGGCAACGGCATTGCGAACTGCGAATTTTTCGCCGGCGACATGAAGGACGTGCTGACCGCGGACTTCATCGCCGGGCACGGCCGACCCGATGTAATCATCGTGGACCCGCCCCGCGCCGGCATGCACCCGGACGTGGTGAAGACGATCCTGACGGCCGCTCCCCGGCGCATCGTCTACGTGAGCTGCAACCCCGCCACGCAGGCGCGGGACATGGAAATGATGAGCGGCGACTACGAGATAACGGCCGTCCAGCCGGTGGATATGTTCCCCCACACCTACCATGTGGAGAATGTATGCCGCCTGGACCGCATCGAAAAGAATACGGAACCATGATATTACAGATTGTTTTACTGCTGCTGGGACTCGCGATGATCGTCTTCGGAGCCGACTTCCTGGTGGATGGCTCGTCGGCCATCGCCCGCAAGGCCGGCATCAGTGAATTTGTCATCGGCCTGACCATCGTCGGTTTCGGCACCAGCTGCCCGGAGCTTGTCGTCAGCCTGACCGGTGCCTTCCAGGGCAATGCCGACATTTCGGTCGGCAATGTGGTCGGCTCCAACATTTTCAACACCCTGCTGATCCTGGGTGTGACCGCAGCCATCGCACCGGTGGCCGTGACACGATCCAACACCCTCCGCGATATCCCTATCGCCCTGCTCGTCACCTTCCTGTTCGCCGCTCTCGCTTTGACGGACCGCCAGATCTCTTTCATCGAAGGGCTGGCCTTCCTCTTTATTTTCATCGTTTACATGGTCTACTGTTTCAAGACGGACAAAGGTGTCCCGGAGGAGATTGCCGAAGAGAAGGTCAAGAACATCTGGCTGGCGGTCCTGCTGGTCGCTGCCGGCCTCGCCGGCCTGGTCTTCGGCGGACGGCTCTTTGTGAACAACGCCATTTTCCTCGCCCGGACCGTGGGCGTGTCCGACAAGTTCATTGCCGTCACCCTGCTGGCCGGCGGCACATCCTTCCCGGAGCTGGCGACCTGCATCGTGGCGGCCGGCAAGAAAAAGGACCAGCTGGCCCTGGGCAACATCCTGGGCTCGAACGTATTCAATATCCTGCTGATTCTGGGTTCTTCCGCCCTGGTCATTCCCCTCTCGACCCTCTCCCTGACCTGGGTTGACCTGGGCGTGCTGCTCGCCAGCGCAGCCCTGGTCTGGCTCTGGACCTATACCGGGAAACGCAATCAGATCGACCGCTGGGAGGCCTTCGTGATGCTGGCCCTTTTCGTCGGATACTATATGTGGTTAACTTTCAAGCTGTAAAAATATGAAATTCACCCCCACCCAATACCAGTTGATGAACGTGGCCACGGGCCGGATGTTCGATGACCGCGGCTGGGACCTCGCCGATCCGCAGGGCGGCGATCCTTCTCTGGTCCGTGCCGTGTACGCACAGCGTTCCTTCACCCCCCGTCCCGAACTCAAGGGACTGTACCGTTATGCGGAATGGATGCCCGTCAGACGGATCCTCAAGCGCTCCTGCGCCCCGGTGACATACAAGTCCAAGGGCTTGGCCAGGCACCTGGGCCTGCAGAACCTGTACATCACTTTCTCGGGCTACAACCCCCGGATCGGAGCCAAGATGCGGACCTGCTCTTTCAAGGAGACCGAGGCCTTCAGCGTCTGCGCCCGCATGGACAGGAAGGAGGAACGGGTCCTGGTGGTCCAGTCGGCCGGCAATACCGCCCGCGCCTTCGCGCAGGTCTGCTCAGACAACGAGATTCCGGTGGTCATTTGTGTCCCGCAGGACAACCTGCATGACCTGTGGTTCCACAAGAAGCTGAACCGCTGCGTCAAGTTGGTCGCCGTCCCGCATGGCTGCGACTACTACGATGCCATCATCCTGGGGGAGAAGCTGGCACGGAATCCCCGTTACTTCCTCGAAGGAGGCGCCAAGAACGTGGCGCGCCGGGACGGCATGGGCACGACCCTGCTCAGCTTCGTGGAAAAGACGGGGCGCATCCCTGACGCCTATTTCCAGGCGGTCGGGTCCGGCACCGGCGCCATCGCTGCCTGGGAGAACGCGGAACGCCTTGCGGCCGACGGCCGGTTCGGCGAAAACAAGATGCGCGTCTATGTGGCGCAGAACCGCCCCTTCACCCTGATCCATGACTCCTGGAAAGCGCAGTCGCGCGAACTCTCCGCCCTGGACCCGGAAGAAGGCCGGCGTGCCGCCGAGGTCATCCTGGCCAAGGTCCTGGCCAACCGGAAACCGCCTTACAGCCTTGCCGGCGGCCTGTTCGACGTGCTGTGCGCGAGCGGAGGAGACAGTTTCGCCTGCTCCAATGACGACATCATCTACTGGCTGCTCCAGTTCCGGAATCTCGAGGGCTATGACCTGCTTCCGGCTCCCTGTGCCGCTGTCGCGGCCCTGGCCACGGCGGTCCGGGATGGTACTGTGCGCCGGGACGAACTCATCATGCTCAACTGTACGGGGGGCGGCACCCTTGCTGCCATGGCGAAGGGTTTCGTGCTGAAAGAGCCGGACCTGGTCCTGGACCCGGATCTTCCGGAAGAGGCGATCATCGCCGCCGTGGACAAGCTGTTCTAAAAGCTGATCGCAATCGAGATATCCAGCGCGCAATATCCTGCATTGTTCTTGCGGATATTGTGCGCTGGTACGTTCCCGGGACCTTCCGGATTGGGAATGGAAGGATGGTCATGCAGATATTTGACGCCGACCAGCAGGTCAAGACGGGTGTCGAAACTGAGCCGGAAGCGGTAGCCGGCGCCGAGGGCGGCCAACCCGGCCATGCTGCCGGTACTGGCATGGATGTGCCAGGCCAGCCCGCCCTGGGCATAGGCGAAGACGCCGTCCCGGTCGAAGGTGGACGGAAAGTAACTGTAGCGCAGCATGGCCGGCAGCAGCCGGTTGTCCTTCCCCACCCCCATATAGCCGCCGTAAAGCGCCAGCGTGGAGCGTTCGCCTATCCGGTATCCGACCGAGGCGAGCAGCTGGGCGTTGGCGCGCCAGTTGAAGTCCGCCGTCCGTTCGTAGATCCGGTAGCCCTCCTCGCTGAGGAAATTGTAATCCCGGACCAGGAAGAAACATTGCGTATAGCCCCATTCCACCCCGAGGGTGAACCGGTCGAAGAGGCCCTGATACGGCAGGGACCGTCCTGATGCCTTCGGAAGACAAAGGATTATCAATGCCGATATTACAAGCAACTTGCGTCTTGTCATCAGAAGCGGTACATGAGGTTAATTTGCGGGTAGTATCCCCGATAGATTCCGTTGTGATAGAAGGAGAGCAGCAGTGCACCCGTGCTTGGATCGGTACGCAGGTGGATGCCCGGATCCAGGGAGAAACTGATATCCACACTCAATCGACGCTCGAAGTCGACGCACAGGCCCACATTGCCCGCCAGGGCTGCGACGAAGCCCGGAGCGTGTGTCAGCGCGCGCTCGAAACTGCTGAAAATTCCCTTCTCGTAATCGTGGGCAAAGCCGAGCGAGGCGCCGGCGCCGGCGTGCAGGAACAGCGAGAAATCATCCCCTTCCGTCCGGAAGAAACAATAGTCGTGCGTGTAGGACAGGAAAGCGCCGATCCGCTCTGTGCGGCCGGACAGAAAGCCGTAGAAATCGGTTCGTAGGGTGAAAACGTTCATGGCGTCGTCCCTGGGCGAATCGAACATGACCGTGGCGCCGATTCCCTTGGGCGACTGATAGAGTCCTGCCTTGTCCCGCCGGGCGTATGCCGCCTGGCCGAAGATCAGCATCAGCACCGCCGGAAGCAGGATATGAAAGGAGCTGCGCACGGACACGAATATAGGCAAATCTTTGATTTTTTCCTATGAAAGTGCTATCTTCGCAGTGATAAATACTAAAACCTCATCTTCATGTCAGTTGAAATCAAACAGGTTCTGACACGTGCCGAACTTAAGAAGTTCGTCAATTTCCCGGAGAAACTCTATCGCAACAATCCTTATTATGTCCCTCCCCTCGTGTTCGACCAGCTGGACACGCTGGACCAGGAAAAAGGGGCCGCACAGGAGTTCTGCGATTCCGAGCTTTACATGGCCTACCGGGACGGCGAGCCGGTCGGGCGCGTGGCCGCCATCGTCAACCACAAAGCCAACGAGCAATGGAATCACAAGGAGGTCCGCTTCGGCTGGTACGACTTCATCGAGGATCCCGAAGTGGCCGGGGCCCTGATGGACAAGGTCTATGAATTCGGCCGCAAATACGGGATGGAGTCGGTCGTCGGCCCGCTCGGTTTCACGGACTTTGACCCGGAAGGCATGCTCGTCGAAGGTTTTGACCAGATCAGCACGATGCCCCTGATCTACAACTATCCCTATTACAACGACTATATGGCCGATATGGGATTCGAGAAGGACGCCGACTGGCTGGAGTATGTGGTCCAGGTGCCCGAGGTGATGCCGGAGCGCTGGCCGCGCATCTCGGAGATTATCATGAAGCGCGCCAACGTGCACATGCGTGATCTGACGAAGAAGATGGTCAAGAAGGAGAAATACGGCGAGAAGATATTCCGTTGCATCAACACCTGCTACAAGGATTTGTACAATTTCACCGTCCTGCCTGACCATATGGCCAAGAAATACCTGGATTTCTACCTGAGCGTGCTTGACCTGCGATTTCTCTCGATGGTCGAGAACGAAAAGGACGAGCTCATCGCTTTCGGCATCACGATGCCCTCGATCGTCAAGGCGCTACAGAAATCCCGGGGAAAGCTCTTCCCCTTCGGCTGGTGGTACCTGGCGAAGTCGCTTTTCATCAAGCGCGAGGGCGGAGCCGAACTGCTCCTGATGGGTGTGTTGCCGGAGTACCAGAACAGTGGCCTGAACTCCCTGCTTTTCATGGACATGTTCCGGAAATACCATCAGGCGGGCATCAGATGGGCTGAAACGAATGCCATGCTGGAGTCGAATTCCAAGATGTCGAGCCAATTCCGCGATTTTGACCACGTTCAAAACAAACGTCGTCGGTCCTACATCAAAAAACTTGAATACTAGGAAATGAAACATTAATGTTCGAGTCCGTTACGAAAATGTTACCGCCCCTTCCGGAGCGTATGAGGCCCCAAAAGCTGTCTGATTATGTCGGTCAGCGGCACCTCGTCGGTCCCGGATGCATCCTGCGGAACATGATGGACTCGGGAGCGCTTTCTTCCTTTATTTTGTGGGGTCCTCCGGGGGTCGGCAAGACCACCCTGGCACGCATCATCGCCGGGACGCTGGACCGGGAGTTCTATACCCTGTCCGCCGTGAGCGCCGGTGTCAAGGAGGTGCGCGAGGTGATTGATGCCGCCAGGAGCAAGTCGCTCTTCTCCCTTTCCGGCGCCCCCATCCTTTTCATCGACGAGATCCACCGCTTCAACAAGGCGCAGCAGGATGCCCTGCTGGGTGCGGTTGAAGCCGGGACCATCGTCCTGATCGGCGCCACGACGGAGAATCCCTCTTTCGAGGTGATCACTCCCCTGCTTTCGCGTTGCCAGGTTTTTGTGCTTAAATCACTTGAAGTCGATGACCTGCAGCAATTGCTGGATCGTGCCCTGCGCGAGGACGAGCTCCTGAAAGAGCGCAGGATCGAGGTCCGGGAGACGGATGCGCTCTTCCGCCACAGCGGTGGCGACGCGCGCAAGTTGCTCAATATCTTGGAGATCGTCGTGGATGCGCAGGTCGGGAAAGCCGATCCTGTCGTGATCGACAACCGGACGGTTACGGAATGTCTGCAGGAGAATGTGGCCATCTATGACAAGGGCGGCGAAATGCATTATGACATCATTTCCGCCTTCATCAAGAGCGTGCGCGGGTCGGATCCCAATGCGGCGGTGTATTGGATGGCGCGTATGCTGGATGGTGGAGAGGATCCCCTTTTCATCGCCCGGCGGCTCTGCATCCTGGCCGCCGAAGATGTTGGCCTCGCGAATCCCAACGCCTTGTTGCTGGCTGACGCCACTTTCCGTATCGTGCATTCCATCGGGATGCCGGAGGCGCGGATTCCGCTGAGTGAGTGTGCTGTTTACCTGGCCAGCTCGCCGAAGAGTAATTCCGCTTATCTGGCGATCGACAAGGCACTTGCAGCTGCGAAGTCCGACCAGACGGCCGCTGTGCCGCTCTATCTGCGCAATGCGCCCACGAAATTGATGGAAGATCTGGGCTATGCCGACGGCTACAAGTATGCCCACGAATATCCCGGCCATTTCACGGACCTGGAGTTCCTTCCCGAAAAGTTCTCCGGCACCGCTTTCTATGAGCCCCAGCCCAACCCCCAGGAAGACCGCCTCAAGTCCTACCTGGAAGCCTGCTGGCCGAAATACTATTCCAAGTAGCAGCCTGTACCCCTGAAAACGTCCTGCTTCGCAGGACCCCTCCCACGCCTGACGGCGCGGGCCCCTCCCTCTTACGGAGCCGAGGGTGGCTACGGTTTTCAGGGGTACAGGCTGCTACTTGGTTGGAATCGTCAATTTCTGTCCGACGCGGATCGCGTCGGACTTCAGGCCGTTGGCCGTCTTGATGTCATTGACGCTGACGCCGGCATACTTGCTGGCGATCTTGCTCAGGGAATCACCTGACTTGACCGTATAGATCACGGTCTTGGGCGCACTGCCGGACGAAGATGAACCCCCGCCCGAGCCGCCCTGCGAGAGGGTCGGACCGCCGTTCTTGTAGATATACAGCGTCTGGCCGACCTGGATGTTGTTGGATCTCAGATTGTTCCAACTCTTGAGCTGGTTGACCGTGACGCCGTAGCGCGAAGCAATTTTGCCCAGATAATCCCCGCTCTTGACCTTGTAGGCGATCCGCTGCTGCGAGCTGCCGTTGCCGGACCGGCTTGCAGAGCGGCTGCCGGACCTGCTGTTCCCCTGCTCTTGCAGGACCCTGCCGGCAAGCAGGGAGTCCGCCTTGTAGGCGTAGAGCGAGTCGCGGCTGGCCTGCAGGAAGCCGGACGTCCAGGTGTAAGGGAGCTTCAGGACATAGGGATGGTTGTTGCCCGGGATGATGTCGTTGATGTACTGCGGATTGAGGTTCCGCAAGTCTTCCTTGGGCACGCCCACCACGGCTGAAATCTGGTCGAAGTGCAGGTTGCGACGGATCATGAAGGTGTCCGTCTGCGCAGGCACACCGGTGTTCTGCGGCACGATGCCGTATTCGCGGTAGTAGGTCATCGCATACATGGCGGCCACGAAGGCAGGAACGTAGTTGCGCGTCTCCTTCGGGAGATAGGGATAAATGCTCCAGTAGTCCCGCTTGCCGTCCGCGCGGCGTATGGCCTTGGCCACGTTGCCGGCGCCGCAGTTGTATGAACTGATGGCCAGCGTCCAGTCCCCGAAGGTCCGGTAGGCGTCGCGCAGGTAGCGTGCAGCGGCGTCCACGGACTTCTCCACGTCCAGTCGCTCGTCCACGTAGGAGTTGATCTCCAGGCCGTAACTGGTGCCGGTCTGGTACATGAACTGCCAGATGCCGCGCGCCCCGGCCCGGGAAGTCGCAACCGGGTTCAGCATCGACTCGATGATGGCCATGTACTTGAGCTCCTGCGGCAGTCCGTAGCGGAGCAGGATGTCCTCGAAAATCGGGAAATAGTAGTTGCTCAGGCCGAGTACGCGGCCCATGCGGGAGGTCATGCGCTCGGAATACAGGATGATGTAGTTCTTGACGACGTCGTTGTAGGGCAGCGTGATGAAGGAGTTCATCGCCGAGAGACGGCGCATCATCTCGGCATCGGACACGTTGGAGGTGAAGCGCACGGTGTCCATGTCGTACTCGTTGACGACGTCGAAGTCGCTGGTCAGCGTATTTTTATACCAGAGGTGCAGCAGGCTGTCCGTGGCTTCGGGCGTGTACTCGAAGCCTCCTTCCTGCATCTCGCGTTCCAGTTCGGCAATCTCCTCCTCATCCAGGGTGGCCTGGTTGCGATAATGGTCCAGCAGCAGCTGCAGCGAATCCAGCTCGCTGCGCAGGACTTCGTTCTCCTGGCGGATCTGTTTTTTCTTTCCGCCGAAGGTGGTGTTCATCCATTCACGGAAAGTCTGCTTCTTCTGCGGCTGCACCTGAACCTCCGCCTCGACGGTTTCGGTATTCTCCTGGCCGTTCTGGGCGCCCAGCGGAAGGCTCAAGGTGCAACTCAGCAGGAATAGGGTCGATAATCTCTTCATTGTCAAAAACTAACACCCAGTCGTAAGCCGAAGGCCGTCTGCTGGGATACAGGGTTGATGGAGGCGAACTGGCGCTCCGGCACGATCACGGCCGGAGCAACCCGCAGGGCGATGTTGTCATCCACCTCGAAATTGTGCATGTACGAGAAGACGTTGGCATCGATGACCTGCAGGAGATACAGGACGGCGATGGCCAGGACGGAATAGTCCCGGTAGCGCCGGTAAACGTTTCGGTAATAGAGGGCCTGATCGGCCGATATGGGGCCGGAATAGCCGGATTCCGGGTCCGTGGCTTCCAGGTAGATGTTCTTGAAACGCAGATAGTTGACCTGGCAGTCGCTGTAATAATGCACGGCAAATCCGATGGCCCCCAGATAGATGGGGAGCTTCCAGTACTCGCGGTTGTAGATCTGCCCGAGTCCCGGGACCAGGAGCGAAAAGAGCGTCGCCTTGCCCGGATGCGGGTACACGCTGGGCCGGTAACTGATCACACCGTCCAGGAGCGTCCCCCAGTAGGCGACTCCGGCGCCGATGAAGCAGTACTTGGCCGCCTCCTTGTTGCCCTGGGTCTGGAGATAGATGCCGGCGCCGAGGCTTCCGCCGATGGCGCCATAGACGATGGGGAGCTTCCAGGCCTGCCTGTTATAAATCTGCGAGCCGCCGATGATCAGAGCGGAGCCGGCCGTCATCGTCCCGATCTTTATCTCGTTCCGATGCTGCAGGCCACCGAAATATTCCTTGAAGGAGAAGAGTACGTCCGTGGAATCGGACGAGGCCGTATCGTCATTGTATTGCTGGGAGAAGGCTTGCTCCTTGAACTGGGCCGAAGCGGACCAACACGCACTGACGGTGAGCAGCGCCGTCAGCAGGGGGCGGATCAACTTCGGGGCTCTCATCAGAACTGTTTTTCTTCGAGGGCCTTGACGAAAGCCTTCACCTCGTCGTCCGAGTCGAAGCGGATGGTCATGATACCTTTGCCGGCGGCCGTCCGTTTCAGGGAAATGTCGTTGGAGAAATATTTGCCCACGTGCTCCAGGATACGATAGTAGTCCTGCGGAAGATCCTGGACGGGGTGGGCGGAGCGGACTTTGTTCCGGGCGGCATCCGGGTCCGTCTGCAACTTGCGAACGATGTTCTCAAGCTCGCGGACGGACAGCGCGTCCCGGATGACGAGATCGCAGAGATGCTCCTGCATCTCGGGCGATTCGACGCCGAGAAGGGCTTTGGCGTGTCCGGCGGAAAGCAGCCCCACTTTGATGTCATGCTGGACTTTCGCGGGCAGCTTCAGCAGGCGTATCGTATTGGCCACGGTGGCGCGCTTCTTTCCTACCCGCTCGGCCAGGTTGTCCTGCGTGAGCTGGCATTCGTCGATCAGGCGACGGTAGCTGAGGGCCAGTTCAATCGGGTCGAGGTCCTCGCGCTGGACATTCTCTACGATGGCCATCTCGAGCATGCCCTGGTCGTTGGTGTCGCGGATGTAGGCCGGGATCGTATCCATGCCGGCGAGACGGCAGGCCTTGTATCGGCGCTCGCCGCTGATGATCTGGTAGCGGCGCTCCTCGATGCGGCGCACGGTGATGGGCTGGATGAGCCCGAGCGTGCGGATGGATGCGGCCAGTTCCTCCAGGGCCGTCTGGTCGAAGGACATACGGGGCTGGAAAGGATTGGGCTCGATCATGTCCACGGGAATGCGCAGGATGTCCGCCGTGTTCTCCTGACGGCCGTGCGTTCCGACGATTTCCTTGTTGACATAGCCGACTGGCTGGCGCAGCTGGTCGGCGTCGGGCACTTCTCCGAGCAGGGCGCTCAGTCCCTTGCCGAGTCCGCGGGGTTCTCTGCTCATAGGCTTTCTCCGTTATGCTCCAACACTTCCCGGGCGAGATTGAGGTAGTTGGTGGAGCCGTTGCACATAATATCGTAAAGGATGATGGGTTTGCCGTGGGACGGCGCCTCACTGAGCCGGATGTTGCGCTGGATGACGGTCTTAAAGACCAGTTCGCGGAAATGCTCGCGCAACTCGTCAAGTACCTGGGTGTGGACGCGGGTCCGTCCGTCAAACATCGTGACCACGAAACCTTCGATGGTCAAGTCGGAATTGACCCCGCCCTGTACGAGGCGGATGGTCTGCAGGAGCTTGCCGAGGCCCTCCAGGGCGAAGAATTCCGGCTGGACGGGGATGATCACGGAGTCGGCCGCCGCAAGTGTGTTGACCGTGATGAGGCCCAGCGACGGCGAGCAGTCTATGATGATGTAGTCGTAATTGTCCCGGATGGGCGCAAGCGCATGCTTGAGCAGCATTTCACGGTTTTCCGCCTCCAGCATTTCGATCTCCGCTCCCACGAGATTGATGTGCGAGGGAATCATGTGCAGGCCGGCGATCTCCGTCTGGATCAAGGCGTCCGCTGCGTCGATACGGCCGATCATCAGCTCGTACAACGTGCGGTGCTGGTCGTTGTCCGGCGCGAAATTCAGGCCGGAGGTCGTATTGGCCTGCGGGTCCGCGTCGATAATCAGCACTTTCTTCTCGAGGACGGCGAGCGACGCCGCCAGATTGATGGCGGTGGTCGTCTTGCCGACCCCTCCCTTTTGATTGGCTATAGCTATGACTTTACCCATAATCCGTATAATCCTAATTTTGCAAATTTAACAAAAAATCCCTATTTTCGTGGTATGTCTAAAACAAAAACCGCATGGTACTTCATCGTCAATCCCCGGGCCGGTTCCGGGAGGACGATGACCGAATGGGTTCCGGCCGAGCGCATGCTTGAGCAGAGAGGGATACCTTTCATCACAGCCATGACGGATCATAAGAAACATGCCGTAGAACTGGCCCGGGAGGCTGCTGCAGAGGGTTATCGGCGGATTGCCGCCGTGGGCGGCGACGGTTCCCTGCACGAAGTGCTGGGCGGGGTCTGCGACTGGTGCGCCGGGACAGGGACGCCCCCGGAGGAGTTCTGCGTCACCGTGGTCCCCATCGGATCCGGAAACGACTGGATCAAATCCTGCCGCGTGCCGGACGACGTGGAGGAAGTGATCCGGCTCATCGACGAGGAGTCGTTCGGCTGGATGGACATTGTCCGCGGTATCAGCCAGGGCGGCAAGGTCTCCTGGATGGCGAACGGTTGCGGACTCGGTTTCGACTCGCATGTCTGCGATCGCGTGAACCGCCAGAAAGAGCGTGGCATGCGCGGCAAAATGATCTATCTCAACGCCTTGCGCCATACGCTTTTCAATACCCGGTCCATCCGCATCTCCGTCCTCGCGGACGGGAAAGAAGTATTCAGCGGAGAGGCCTATTCCCTTGCGTCAGGCAACGGCCCCTGGTCCGGCGGCGGCATGCGGCAGGTACCGTTGGCCGCCAACGACGACGGGCTGTTGGACTACATGGTTGTCCCGAAGGCGAAGTTGTCCAGCCTGGCGAAGGAGATTCCGCGCCTGTTTTCGGGGACGGTCCACGAGTCGGCCCTGATCGTCAGCGGCCGCTGCCGGGTTCTGCAGGTGGCCCCCCTGGACGAGTCCTCAGCTGACATCATCGAATTCGACGGCGAGATCGAAGGCCGGTTGCCGCTTTCCCTGGAGATCACCGGGAAGCGCATCCAGGTCTTGCGCGGCAGGGACTGACGCGCCTGTCATCCTGGGCGAAGCGGAGAATCTAGGCCTGCAAGGCCCTCCAGAGTGTGTCTTTCAGCTCCTGCAACCCCTCCCCTGTACTGGATGAGATGAACACGCAAGGCACTTTGCGCGGCAGGTGCGGCTTGATCATTTTCTCCAGTTCTGCGTCAATCAGGTCGCATTTCGTAACAGCGAGCACCCGTTGTTTGGTCAACAGTTCAGGGTTATACTGCTTGAGTTCGGCCAGCAGGGTCTTGTAGGCGGTGGCGATATCTTCTTCCTCCACGCTTACCATGAAGAGCAGCACGGAGTTGCGCTCGATGTGGCGCAGGAAGCGGATGCCGATTCCCTTGCCCTCGTGCGCGCCCTCGATGATGCCGGGGATGTCCGCCATCACGAACGATTTGTCGTCGTAGTAGCGCACGATGCCGAGGTTCGGCTCCAGCGTGGTGAAAGCGTAGGAGGCAATCTTGGGCTTGGCGGCCGTGATTGTGGACAGGAGCGTTGATTTCCCGGCGTTCGGGAAGCCGACCAGGCCGACGTCCGCCAGCAGTTTGAGTTCCAGGACATAGACGCCCTCCTCCCCTTCTTCGCCCGGTTGGGCGAAGCGCGGGGTCTGCAGGGTCGGCGTCTTGAAATTGTTGTTTCCCAGGCCGCCCTTGCCGCCGCGGCAGAGGATGCGCTCCTCCCCTGCCTCCATCATTTCGAAGAGCACCTCGTCCGTGTCGGCGTTTTTGGCTGCCGTGCCGATGGGCACGTCCAGGATGATGTCCGCGCCGTTCTTGCCGGTGCGCAGGTCGCTGCCGCCTTTCTCGCCGTCCTCGGCATGGATGTGCTTGCGGTACTTGAGGTGGATCAGCGTCCAGAACTGCGGGTTCGCGCGCAGGATGATGTGTCCGCCACGCCCGCCGTCCCCGCCGTCCGGTCCCCCCTTGGGGACGTACTTGGCGCGGTGCAGGTGCGCACTCCCCGCTCCCCCGTGCCCGGAGGCGCAGTAGATCTTGACGTAGTCTATGAAGTTGCTTTCAGCCATAGTTTATCTCTCAAACGTGCAAATTTACGGAATCTTTTTGATTTCCCGAAGCGGGGAGCCCCGACAGCCCTGGCGGGGTTGCGCTTGCCAGAAGTTTCGACGCCGTGACCACTGTCAATAAGGATTTTCGGACTGCGTCCGATAGCCGCTGCGCTCTCACAATTGTTCCAATTGTTCGGTTTCATAGACTGATTTTTCGTTTAGGTTTCTGGCCGTAAGTTACGAAAAATCAGCGAGAAAAACAAGGGATGGCGAGGCTATTCTTCTATTGAGAGATAGCCTTTTTCGAAAGCGCTCGGGTATAAGAATTTCGACTCTCGGTCGGCGAATTTGACTATAATGTATTTATCGTCCATAGCCATAACCTCTCCTATACCAATGCTCTTGTGAACAACAATATCGCCCACCTTTATGTTATCCCAAGGGTCAACTTCATCATAATTGACCGAGTCGGGCGTTTCTTCCTCATTGGGTGTTTGCTGGAAGAAGTCAGTGTTCGCGGGTTCTTCCTGTCGATACTGCTCAGGTAACTGCGCTGTGTCGATGGCCGTGTCCCACAGTCCGATGACTGTGCCGGTATGTTTGTCGATGCCGGTGTATTCCAGGGAGGAGTCCTCGTAGCGTTTGAACTTATAGACGGCATCGTTCATCAATTCGCTGTTGAACACCCCAAGGCTGACCAGCAAACTGAAATCCTTGAGCGTGAGGCCGGTGACCTTGCGGAAAAGTTCGGGCTCCAGCTGTTCGATAACATCTTTCAGGCAGTATTCCCGGTAGTCGGTGAGGTACATAAAGACCGGGATGCGGGTAGCGAACTTGATGAGCTTTTCCTGAATCTCTTTGCGCTTGCTCTTGTACTCTTTCTCTTCTTCAGTGAGTTGCTTCTTTTCCTTGGGAGTCAGGTCATCACCTTTTTCTTTCTTGGTATTCTTAACGTGCTCGGACTTGTTGATGATGGTCTCGATGTCGGAATTCAGATTGCGGAAACCCTCGATGTTCATCAAAGCTCTCATTGCCTCCGGGTTATTCATCAAGCGCTGCAGGGTGGCATTATCCACGTTCACCAGGACTGCGCTCTCCCAGCGGCGAGCCAGGAGCGTGGCCGTGGTGCCGCTCATCGCCATATCCAGTACGCCTGCAGCGTCAATCTCCTTCATCGAGGAACCGTCGAAGGCCAGGATGGGCAGGAACTTGATGAACTGCTCCACCTTCTTCTCCGGATTGGACTCCTGGACATTGAGCTGGCAGCTGTACTCTTCCACCTGACGTAGTGCCCGGTTCGGGGCAAAGTCAAACACGTAACACAGGGGCTTTAGGATGACTTCTTCGCCAGATTCGTCTTTGGTGGTCCAGGGCGACTGGACACGGAAGGCGGCCTGGAAATAGGTCTCCGGAGAGGTGGTGTTGCGCAGCATCATAATGCCGGTCCAGGGCTTGACAGTTACGCCTGTGGAGAGTTTGCCGCAGGATAGCGTAATGGTCTTGGTATCCTGCGGATCTGCCATTGCGTTGTACACCGGTTCTACGGCCTGTGCGCCCATTCCGGCCGAGTTTCCGGCAGCCACAATCACCTTGTACTCATCGTAGAAACGATTGGAACGCTTTTTCAAGAGCTTGGCCATTGCACGGCAGGCGGCCACGGAGGGAAGGAACCAGTAGGTGTGCTGGAGATAACTTAGGAGGCGGGAGTCTGAGAAAGGCATCGGCGGTTTCTCCGTCCCCAATTTCAGTTCGGTAACTATGTTTTCCGTGTAGGCTCCCCGGATGAGATCCAGCCATTTCTGGACATATTCTTCGTGCAGGAAGTAATCATCTTCCGCCCGGAAAAACTCGTTGAGGTCGAATTCATCAAACTCTCCCTGAGAAGCGATTTCCCGGATGCTGTCGGGCATCTGGTAGGTAAGCATCACCATTTTGGGGAGCTGGGCATAAGGATTTTTGTCGCCCTGCCAGGCTTCCTTGGCGGCCTGTTCGTCGGAATAGGTCCAGTTGTATATCTGCTCCTCAATGAACTCACCGGTGGAAATGGCTCTGAAAGGGGTGCCGGAAAGGTAGAGATAGGCTCCCGTGCGTAGCGGCATCAGGCCTTCATCGTACATTTCGCGTGCCTCCAATTCGCGGACGTTATCGGCATCTTCCGTGATGATGTCTCCAACTTCCTCGGCCCTTTTGAGCGCCGGGTCTTTCTTGTCGTAGAAATTCTTGGCGTTCTTGCCCCAGGCGCCGTAGTGGTATTCGTCCAGCACGATGCAGTCCCACTCCACGGTCTGAATCCACTCATTCGTGGCCTTGATGCCTCCGACGGCGTTCTTTCCCAGCACATCCTGGAAGGAAGCGAAGCAGACAAAGGGTTTGCGCTCATTGACGTAATTGAATTCCCGGTCCTCCTGTTTCTGGCAGAACTGCCAGCCTTCGAAGTCTTTGTGCGTGAGGAGGTCTTCTTCCCAGGCGGTCTTGACAGCCGGTTTGAAAGTCAGGACCAGCACCTTCTTCCAGCCCATCTTGAGGGCGAGCTGGTACGTGGTGAAGGTTTTGCCGAAACGCATCTTGGCATTCCAGAGAAAGTGCGGGATGAGTCCCCGGTTGGCAGGGTCTTTCTTGAAAGCGTCGAAGTAGGCGGCGGTTTTGGCAACGGCCTTTTCCTGCTCCGGGCGCATCGGGAAATCGTAGATGCGGTCAATCATCTTGTCCTTCCCAGCCACGGCCGTGGCGATGGCCTGCTCCACCTTTTTGACATCACAGACAAACCATTCGCCCTCCGGGTTGCGGATGTGGTCTTTACGGAGGATGCGGTGTATCAGGTGGTCGTCGAAAGAGGTCCCGTCACGGCGCATCGCAGGTCGGGAAAGGACGATGCGGTAAGGAATATTACCGGTCAGGTTCTGCTCCTTCACGCGGGTCTCAACGTCGCGGGTGGTGTAACCCACTTTGAGCCAGCCTTTGTGTGCCGGTACGCCAACGTGTTCGTAGGCGTAAATGGTCGGGGTCTCGGACACCCGGTTGCGGAGTAATTCTTGTGCTGCCATAGCAACTTGTTGTTATGGCGCTCAATGATTGGACAGGAAACTTTTATCGGAGATACGACTCGACTTGGGCTTTAAGCGCAGGAAGGTCCTTCGTGATGACACTCCATAGAATATCGAGATTGATTCTGTAATAATCATGCACAAGGATATGACGCATCTTTTCAATCTTATCCCAAGGCGTATCAGGATGTCCGTCCTTAAAATCCAATGAAAGCTTATACACGGCTTCACCGATAATCTGGACATTGAATACGATGGCGTGAAGATGTATCTTGTCCCGCTTTAAAGCGTCGGCACTTTGAAGGTCAGAAGAAAACTCTTCGACATTGTCAATCGCCTGAAGGATATGACTCAATCTTTCTGTATCTCTAAGAGGCTCTCTCATAGACAAGGATTTTATCTTTATCGGCAGATTCAGCAGCAAAAGGTAACAGGTCGCCTTCAACCACTAAATCAACAGGACGTTCCAGCAACTTTTCCAAATCTATAATCATCCCGAAAAACTCCAGACCCATGTGGGAGTCAGGCGTAAGAGTGACGAGAATATCCACATCACTGCTTCCAGTCTCTTCTCCACGGGAGAAAGAGCCGAACACCCAAGCCTTCTCAACAGGTTTGGATTTGAAATAGTTACTGAGTATTCCCTGTACCTTTGCGTCCATATCGTATGGCTTTTTGCAAAAGTACGAAAGTTTCCAATCTTTTCAAAGAGCGCGGTTTATATTGTTCTGAGTTTGTCGAAGCATGTCATCCTGAGCGTAGCGAAGGATCTGTTCGGAGCGAAGAATCTATTCCATCGGGCGGATCATCGACTCAATGAAAGCGATTTCTTCTTCTGACAACCCGTATTTCTTATTCAGTTTCTCATCTGTCCATTCTTGTTTGCAATCCTGAACCGGGACAAATTGATAAGCATTTTTCGTAATATGATGGGAGAACATCAATTGCGAAACAAGGAAGCGAAAAAATAAGGTCTTCATATAGCTGACCATATTCTTGGCTTCTTTCTCCGTGTCAAAGTAATTGATTACCAAGTATGTCTCATTGCAGATGGTCCCAGGAGGGAGAATATCGATTCGTGCAAAAACTTTTCGTTTCCCGTCTTTCCCAGGATTACCAGCGTGGTCATATCCGACATAAGAGGAAATAACTTTCCACTTGTCAATCATTTCGACACCAACGGAAACATTCGCACGAGGATATGGCCCTTCTCCATTCTGCCATCTTAATTTTAATTCGCCATGAGTAAGTGGACGATCTGTTGTAGCTAACCCAAAAGGCTTTCTGCTCGTGACCACATTGGACATGGTTTTTTCCTTCTTGGCTTGAACTTTCTTGATAATACTTAAAGCTTCTGCACGTCTGATAAACGTATCAAACTCATTCAGTTTCCGTGTGGTTTCAACAGTTTGACCATTATTAATATTGATAACTCTGCAATCCCCACGATTATCCCTATCCCAGAGGAAATAGCAAACCCCACCAGCGATATCTACGCCAGGAAAGCAATCATTGGCATTCTCGTAGTCGACAATAACGCGGAAACGATTATCGTTCAAGGTCTCTTTCCGGAACTCATCCAGGCCCTTGCCACCACCAAACCATCTTGAGGGAATAATCATTGAGAGGTAACGCGGTTTGAGCTTCTTGGCCTGCTCTACAAACTTCTGATACAAAGGTGATGCACTTGCGTTATTGCCACCGTCATCGAGTTGATACGGCGGATTACCTATGATTATGTCAAACTTCATATTTCCAAAGAATTGTTTGGGGTTGTCTGTGTGAATGAACATGTAGGCATATTGCTCTGCCTCGGAGCCTCGGTCGCGCCGCAGTATTTGCATTTGCCGTTTTCCCAGGTGTGGGAGCGGTTGGCGTAGAGGATATTACCGCTTTCCGTAGTGAAATGAGAGACGCTGTACTTCCCATTGGCGTGCTTGCTACAGTAAAGCGAACGGCGGGACAGGTAAGAAGTCAGTTCGGTGATGGCAATGCCGAACACCTGATTGTGGAGGATGTGGTCGATGCGGAGCTGCCTGTCGGGGATAGTGGACTCCAGGCCACGGTCCAACCGTTTGACAATCTCCCTGAGGAAGACACCGCTTTTGGAAAAGGGATCCAGAAACTTGGTGTCGGGACTCTTGAACAGGTCTTGCGGAAGCAGATCCAGGACACGGTTTGCGAGTTCCGGAGGAGTAAAGACCTCATCATTGCTCAGGTTGGCAATGCAGTTGAGTACGTCCGGGTTGTAGGAGCTATTCACCATAGGCAGCAGCATTGATTTTGAGGAAATGGAC
>CAJOMY010000006.1 GCA_905235775.1 uncultured Bacteroidales bacterium
CAACCAGACCACCTTTAACATCGTGCTCGAGGACGACACCGAGATGCTCGAAGAGACCGTGGTCATCGGTTATGGCGTCCAGCGCAAGAGCGACCTGACGGGATCCGTGGCATCCGTGAAATCGGACGAGCTCCAGGACCGTTCCACCTCCGATGCCGCAGCCGCCCTC
The DNA here is from genome assembly GCA_905235775.1 of uncultured Bacteroidales bacterium. Taxonomy (GTDB): domain Bacteria; phylum Bacteroidota; class Bacteroidia; order Bacteroidales; family UBA932; genus Cryptobacteroides. The sequence continues at coordinate 170 of CAJOMY010000006.1, forward strand.
CAGGGCAAGGCCGCCGGCGTGATGGTGTACACCAATTCCGGCGCGCCCGGCGACGAGGCACATATCCGTGTCCGCGGTATCTCCTCCAACAGCGGCTCCGGCCTCGGTCCGCTCCTCATCGTCGATGGTCTGAAGGTGGACAATATCCAGTATCTGGATCCTTCGATGATCGAGTCCATGGAGGTCCTGAAGGACGCCGCTTCCGCCGCCATCTACGGTGCGCAGGCCGGTAACGGCGTCGTGCTCATCACCACCAAGAGCGGCTCCGCCTCCAAGGGCCGTGACGGCAACATCTTCTATAATTATAAGTTCACCCTCACCTCCCTCGGCCGCCATGCCGACGTCCTCAACGCCGAGCAGTTCATCGACTGGCAGCGCCAGGCCGGCGCCGACGGATTCGGTTCCCGCGAGGAGGTCATCCAGTCCGGCAAATGGGACGGCAAGACCGATACCAACTGGGCCGATGTCCTCTACGGCACGGGCACGACCCACAGCCACACCATCGGTGCCCAGGGCTCCAACGACCGCGGTTCCTACTTCCTCTCCCTCAATTACGTGGGACAGGACGGCATGGCCAAAGGCAACAAGGATTACTACAAGCGCCTGACCGCCCAGGTCAACGCCGACTACAAGATCAAGTCCTGGTTCCAGATCGGCACCAACACCTCCATCGAGCGCTACGAGAAAGCCAATATCGGTTCGCCGCAGGAGTATGGCGGTACCCTGCTGGGCGCCCTCATCATCGACCCGCTCACCCCGGTGTACTTCAAGACCCCGGACGAAATGCCGTTCAACATGCGCAACGCCTATCTGAACGGGTACACCGTGGACGGCGTACACTATGACTACAATTTCTACCGGGATGACAACGGCTGGTACTCCACTTCCGGCGTCCTCGAAGGCGACGGCATGAACCCGCTCATCAACATCGCCCGCTCGAACGGGAAAGAAGAGGGCTGGCGCGTCCGCGGCACCCTGTTCGCCAACCTGACGCCGGTCAAGGGTCTCGTGATCACTTCCCGCCTGGGCTACCGCATCAACCAGACCTACAGGAGCGATTTCTCCGAACCGTACTACGTCAATCCCAAGCACTACTCCCAGACCTACAGCATCTCCGCCAATTCCTCGCAGGGATACTACTACCAGTGGGAGAACTTTGCCAACTACAACCACAATTTCGGCAAGCACGCCCTCGGCGCCATGGTCGGCATGTCCTATACCTTCAATGACAGCCGCGGCGTCAATGCCGGCCTCTCCGGCACCGATCCCCTGAAGGGTTATGCCGATAACTTCCGCTATCTCACCCAGGACAACGGATCCGGCACCAAGAGCATCGGCGGCGGCGAGCCTTCCAATTCGACGCAGATCTCCTATTTCGGCCGTCTGACCTACAGCTATGACAACCGCTATAGCCTGCAGGCCAACTTCCGTGCGGATGCCTTCGACTCCTCCAAGCTCTCCCCGAAGAACCGCTGGGGCTACTTCCCCTCCGTCTCCGCCGGCTGGACCGTCAGCAACGAACGCTTCATCAAGGACAACATCAGCAAAAACGTGCTCTCCTTCCTGAAGATCCGCGGATCCTGGGGTATCAACGGCAACATCGCCGTGCTCTCCGGCTATCCTTACTCCACGTCCATTTCCTACAACGACAAGCAGTACCAGTATCATGTCGACGACACCGTCCTGGACTACGGTTCCGTGCCTGACGGTCTCGCCAACCCGGACCTGACCTGGGAGACTTCCGTCCAGCTGGACCTCGGTCTCGACCTGCGCATGTTCAACAACCGGCTGACCTTCGGCTTCGACTATTTCAACAAGGACACCCGGGATCTGATCGTCAAGGTACCTCCGCTGGCTGAAATCGGCGTCAGCTCCAATGTCCCGATCAACTCCGGCTCCGTCAACAACAACGGTCTCGAGTTCGAACTCGGATGGCAGGACAGCATCGGCGACTTCCACTACAGCATCAACGGCAACTTCTCCACCTTGAACAACAAGGTCACGGCCCTCTATCCGCTCGCCGGAGAGTCCGTCAAGTCCGGATCCCACTTCGCCAACTACAAACTGTACACCTGGTTCGAGGAAGGCTACCCGCTCTGGTACCTCAACGGCTATAAATACGCCGGCATCGGCGCCGACGGCTATGCGGAGTTCTACGACAGGGACGGCAACATCATTACCGACCCCAAGGAAAGCGACCGCCAGTTCCTCGGCAGCACGATTCCGTCCTTCAACTATGGCATCACCCTGCGCCTGGACTGGAAGGGTATCGACCTGACCGTGTTCGGCACCGGTTCGGGCGGCAACTACCTCGTGCCCTGCATCTATCGTACGGAGCACACCCAGATCAACACCCTCCGCTATTTCTACGAGCAGGCCGGCAAGTCCATCCCCACGATCGACAAGATCTACGACAAGGTCAACTTCTGGAGTTCCTCCGCCACCATGTTCCGGGGAGACTACTTCAGGATCAAGCAGATCCAGCTCGGCTACTCCCTGCCGAAGGCCTGGCTGAACAAGATCAAGATCAGCAGTCTCCGCGTCTATGTCTCCATGGACGACTGGTTCCTCTTCACCCAATATCCCGGGTTCGATCCCGAAGCGGCCACCACCGGCGGTTCCACCGGACGCGGCCTCGACAAGGGTACCTATCCGAACGCCAAGAAACTCATGTTCGGCGTCAATGTTTCCTTCTAATCCGACAGTCTTATGAAAAAATCAATCATACTCGGTTTTGTCTGCACGGCCGCCCTTGCGGCGCTCACGTCCTGCAGCCAGTCCCTGCTGGACATCCCGCAGAAAGGCGTAGTTTCCTACGAGAGTTTCTACCAGACGGATGCGGATGCTGAATCGGCGCTGGTCTCCACCTACGCCAACCTCGTCAAGCTGTACGGCAAGCTCACCGGCAACTCGCCCTCTTTCAACGTGTTCTTCAATGCCCCCGGCGACGAGCTGTACTGGGGCGGGAGCAACAAGGACGACCATATCGCCGCCCAGGAGATCAACGAATTCCGCGCCACGTTCGCAACCAACAACGGACACATCACGTCCGTGTACAAGACCCTCTACGAGATTATCTACAAGGCCAACCTGGTCATCGACAACTTCTGGGGGGAGAACGGCGAACTCGCCGACTCCCAGACCAAGAAACGTTGCGTGGCCGAGGCCCGCGTGATCCGCGCCTGGGCGCACATGCAGCTTGCCTGCTACTTCGGCACGCCGCCCCTCGTGGACCACGTGCTCTCCGGAGACGCCCTCCCGACCAACTCTGACAAGGAGGCCCTCTGGCAGTTCATCATCAAAGATTTCCGGGATGCGGTGGAGGACCTGCCGGCCCGCTCCGGCAAAGCGGACAAGGACGGTGCGGTAAAGATCACCCAGGGCGCCGCCCTCGCCTTCCTCGGCAAGGCCCTCGTCCTGCACGGCGACTATGCCGAAGCCAAGACGCCGCTCAAGCGCGTCATCGATTCCGGCAACTACGACCTCCTTCCGGGTTCCCGGATGGGCGACCTCTTCCACATGGCCGGCGACGGCTGCGAAGAGAAGGTCTTCGAACTCAACGTCGTGGACAACGACAAGTTCGGAACGAGCGGTCGCTGGGATTACCAGACCAACGCTTCGCTCTTCCTGCGTCAGGTGAAATCCTTCCCGAGCTTCACCCTCCAGGCGGTCGGCTGGGGCAACAACATGGCCCCGACCAAGAAATTCGCGGACGCGCTCCTCGCCAACGAGCGAGGTTCCTGGCGTCAGAAAGCCTGGATCATTTCCTACGAAGACCTGCTCACCACATTCGAATACCCGCTCAATGAATCCACGGAAAAGGTTTGGCTGCCCGGCGCGACGGAAGCCACTTCCGTCACCTATAAGGCCGATGCCGACATGACACTGGAGGAGAAACTCCTCGATCCCCGGCGCGGACTCGACCTGCAGAAACGGCCGGACCTCTACGCCAACGCCGGCTGGTTCTTCATCAAGTTCCTTCCCCGCAAGTCCGACCTCAACAACAACAGCACCACCTGCACGCAGCAGAACCAGATCCTGATGCGCTACGCCGAGGTCCTGCTCCTCTATGCGGAGGCCTGTGCCCAGAGCGGGGATGACGGTTCCGGACTCGCCGCACTCAACAAGGTACAGGAACGCGCCGGCGCCCCCCAGACGACCTTGACCCTGGACAATGTCAAGAAAGAGAAGTGGTTCGAGATGGCGTGGGAGAGCACCCGCTTCGTGGACCTCGTCCGCTGGGGCGACGCCGCCAGGGAGCTCGCTTTCAAGAGCAATGACAAGACCCCGTACCTGCGGGATGATTTCTATCTCAACTGGTCGGACACGGCGGACGGCACCCAGGTGGTCCCGGTCGAGAAGACCGACGGTGAACTCACGTATCTGACGATCGATCAGAGCCGTGCCTCCGTCGTCGGAAACTACCAGAAACAGAGCGGACGGCCGCACCGGGCCATTGTCCTCTGGGACGATGACGGATATGCCGCCAAGGGCGGCGGCTTCAAGCCCGGCAAGAACGAGCTCTATCCGTTCCCCTACGACGTGGTCAACGCCAACCCCTGGAATCCCGAGACCGGCACCGGCATCAAGCAGAATCCTGGTTGGTAATACACCCCGGACATACCGATTCTCTCAAGAGAGGGCCTCAGATGAGGTCCTCTCTTTCATTATCCGCGCAACATTACAAAATTCCGTCACGGGAGCACCGGGCAAGCAAAATGGTTTGAACGCAATTTGAAAAATGCAACAATGGCGTCAAAATAACGCACCTGGCATACCATATTCGAACAGACGCAAATCGGGCCGTTGCACAGGGGGAAAACATCCTATATATTTGGTCCGAACGATTTCGAGCATGTCTATTCTCATAACCATCTTTATTTAATTTAAAACCACCAACAATGTTTAAAAAACTGCTGAAAGTGGCGAATATCCTGATGATATTCAGCGCTTTATGGGCAAGCCCCGAGGCTTCTGCCCAGACACGTGCCATCAACGGCAAGGTGCTTGACACCGGCGGCCAGCCGGTCATCGGCGCCGCCGTGATGGTGCCTGGCACCACCACCGGAGCCACGACCGATCTGGATGGCAATTTCGAAATCCGCGTCGCGCCCGGCACTGCTCTCGAGGTCACCTGCATCGGCTATGTCACCCGCCGGGTCTCGGCCGCCGAGGATATGACCATCGTCCTGGAGGAAGACAACGAAATGCTTGAAGAAACCGTCGTCATCGGCTACGGCACCCAGAAAAAGAGGCTCCTGACCGGTGCGACGATCAATATCACCGGAGAAGAGATCCAGAAGCAGAATACCACCAATGCGCTCGGAGCCCTCTACAGCTCCGTCCCGGGTGTCAATATCGTCCAGTCGAGCGGTCTGCCGGGTGCCGGCTACAACATCACCGTCCGCGGCCTCGGCACCACCGGTTCCGCCGGTCCGCTCGTCGTCATCGACGGTGTGGCAGGCGGAAACCTGGACGACCTCAACCCCGCCGACATCGAGTCCATCGACATCCTCAAGGACGCGGCCTCGGCAGCCATCTACGGCGCCCGTGCCGCCAACGGCGTCGTCCTCGTGACCACGCGCCAGGGTAAAGTCGGCGAAAAGAAAGCGACCGTCACCTTCGATGCCTACATGGGCTTCCAGCAGCCGAACACCAACGGCGTGCGCACCGTCGGAGCGACGGAATACCTGGATTTGCTGGACCGCGAATACATCAGCAAGGGCACCATCAAGGAAGGCCAGCACTACTACGACATCGCCACGTTGATGCCCGTGCAGAAACAGTGGATGGACCGGGGGCTCTGGGATGGTACGGACTGGTTCGACGCCTCCGTCAACAAGAACGCTCCCACCAACAATATCGTGGTGGGCGTGACCGGCGGCGGCGATTCCGTCCGCTACTCCTTCAGTTTCTCCAAGTCCTACCAGGAAGGCACCCTCGGTATGCCGAAGCCTACCTATTATGACAGGACCACCGTCCGCGCCAACACGGACTTCTCCATCCTGAAGAAGAACAACCGCGATGTCATCAAATTGGGCGAGAACGTGACGGTCTCCGTCACGGACTCCCGCGGGATGACCACCGGCGGCCGGGACAGCGGCATCCACAACATGCTGATCAAGACCCCGCTCCTCCCCGCATACGACCTGGACGGGTCGATATACACCTATGACAAGCAGCTGCGGGACGGCTGGTTCGTCAAGGACGACGAGGTCAACCTGCTGCAGCAGGCCGACCTGGAGGAAAGGCAGGGCAAGGGCGTGCGCGTCCAGGGCAACGTTTACCTGGAGGTCAACCCGATCAAGGAGCTCCGGCTCCGTACGGCCTTCGGCTTCCGGGCCAACGCCAGTTTCTCCCGTTCCTACACGCCGGAATACCAGATCACGGCCACGAACTACAAGGACTATGACAGCGTGAGCCAAAGCGCCAGCGTCTCGTCCGCGTGGACCTGGGAGCTCACCGCCAATTACAAGAAGACCTTCGCCCTCGACCATACCGTCGAGGCCCTCGCCGGCACCTCCATCGAATCGACGGGCTGGGGCATGAGTGTCAACGGCACCCGTTCCTCGACCAAGTTCGGTACCTGGGATTCCGCCAACCTCAGCTCCGTCGAAGGCGCGCTGACCAGCGACGAGCATGCGAGCATGGGCGGCGGGAACACGGTTCCCTACAACGATCTCCTCTCCTTCTTCGGCCGTGTGAACTACAGCTACAAGGACAAATACATGGTCACGGCCATCGTCCGTGCCGACGGTTCCTGCAACTTCGCCCGGGGCAACAGATGGGGCGTCTTCCCGTCCGTCTCCGCCGGCTGGGTCATGTCCTCCGAACCCTGGATGGAGTCCACCAGGAACTGGCTCAGCTTCTTCAAGATCCGCGGAAGCTGGGGACAGAATGGCAACTGCCGCATCAGCAACTTCCAGTACAATGGCACGATCTCGCTGGGCGGCTTCTACAACTTCACCTACGACCAGCTGACCCCCGACGTGGCCGCATATCCTGACAACATCGCCAATTCCAAGCTCTCCTGGGAAACCTCCGAGCAGCTGGCCATCGGCTTCGACTCCCGCTTCTTCCGGAGCCGCCTGGGCGTCGTCTTCGACTGGTACCGCAAGGACACCAAAGACTGGCTGGTGACGCCTCCCGTGATGGGTATCGAGGGCGCCAACGCCTCTTCCATCAACGGCGGTGCCGTCCGCAACGCCGGCGTGGAGCTCAGCTTCACCTGGAACGACAGCGTCGGAGACCTCCGCTACAGCGTCGGCCTCAACGGTTCCTACAACAAGAACACCGTGCTCTACATCAACAACAGCGACGGCATCATCCACGGCGATGCGAAGATCCTCACCGAGAATGTGCGGAACGGAGACGGTTTCCGCGCCGAGCCGGGCAAGCCGATCGGTTACTTCATCGGTATCGCCAGCGAAGGAATCTTCCAGAACCAGGCCCAGATCGACGCCTACAACGCGAAGGGCTACGCCTTCATGAACGGCTACGACCAGGCCCGGCCGGGCGACGTGATCTGGATTGACCAGAACGGAGACGGCAAGTATGACGAGTTGGACTGCGTCGAGATCGGCAATCCCCACCCGGACTTCACCATGGGCTTCAGCATCAGCCTGCAGTGGAAGGGACTCGACTTCAGCGTCAACGGTTCCGGCGCCTTCGGACAGCAGGTCATGCAGAGCTACCGTCAGTTCGCCCTGCAGGACCTGGAAGGCTTCACCAACAACTTCGTCAACCGCCTGTGGACCGGCGAAGGCTCCACCAACAAGTTCCCGCGCTTCTCGGACGGTTCCCACAACAACTTCAAATGCAACGGCTACAACAGCGACATCTGGGCCCAGAACGCCGATTATGTCAAGATCCGCAACATCACCCTCGGATTTGACTTCAAGAAGGTGTTCAAGAAGCTTCCCTTCCAGATGCTCAGAGTCTTCGTGACCGGGCAGAACCTCTTCACGATTACGGGCTACGACGGCATGGATCCCGAGGTCGGTACCGGCGCCCCCGGCTACAGCTGGTCCTCCGGCATCGATACCGGATACTATCCTTCCCCCAAGGTTTACATGGCTGGTGTCAGCATCAAATTCTAAACCCGCAAGAATATGAAAAAGATTATACTCACGATCGCTGCCTGCCTGACGGTCTTTGCCGGCTGCAACAAGATCGACGACCTGCTCAACACGACGAACTACCAGAAAGCGGACACTTCCTCTTTCCCCAAATCCGAGAAAGACGCGCAGCAGCTGGTCAACTCGGCTTACTACTCGATGTTCACGTTCTACACCGGCAGCATCTTCCGGATCAGCCTGTTCCGGAACATGATTGCCAGTGACGACCTGTACGGCCACGGTTCGGAATCCTCCACGGAGACTTCCGCCGCCGACCGCCTGCTGGAAATCGCCGGCGACGAGAACAATTCCACCTGGGGCAGTTACTACAAGGCCATCCACCGCTGCAACTATGCGCTCGAGTCCATCTCCGCCATGGATGACGCCCTCTTCTCGGGAGACAACAAGAACTGGTTCCTGGGACAGGCCTACTTCATGCGGGGCTTTTTCCTCTGGGTGCTCGCCCAGCGGCATGAGACCTTCCCGCTGACGCTCAAATTCGAGGTGGAAAACATGCCCAACGCGTCCGTTGACGAGATTTACGAGGCCATCGCGTCGGATCTCACCAACGCCATCAAACTCATCCCGGCCCGGTACGGCTATTCCCGGGAGGACAATCAGGCCGGCCGCGCCACGAAATATGCCGCCGAGGCACTCATGGGCCGCGTGTGGCTGTTCTACACCGGATTCTACAAAAAGGACAGCATGGCCGGCATCACGAAGGACCAGGTGATCAGCTACCTGGAAGACTGCGCCGACACCGGCGTTTCCAAATTCGATCTGGAAGACGACCCGCGCGAAATCTGGACTTACACCAACGAATATTCCAGCGGATTTGCATACGGGGCGGACTTCGACACCTATGTCAGCCGGGAGAACCTTCGCTGGGTGGGCAACCACAGCAAGGAAACGATCTGGGGCGTGCACTTCCCGTTCAACACCCCGTCCGGCACCCAGGCGTACAACCGCCTCGGCGAGTGGCTCGGCATGCGCAATGCCGCCAAGGCGACGAACAAGGACATCTATCCATATTCCGCCGAATCCAACGGCAACGCTTCCGTCAATCCCATCATGGTGAAGGAATGGTACGAGGATCCGGACTACGGCCCGACGGACAAGCGATTCTACGGTTCCTTCCTGGCCGCCAACCAGAAGAAGATCGATGCGGCCTATCCCTGGTTCAAGGACGGCTACGTGGAACTGCCCGATTTCAAGGGCGATGACAACAAGGAGGTCGAGAGGACCCTCTTCTATCCCAAGAAATACGTGATGACGGTCAGCTATACCGACGGCGCCAGGTCCGGCATGAACAAAAACTTCTTCCATGCCATCAACAGTGCGATCAGCAACAGCAAGAGCGGCAACAAGAACGACGCCATCTACATCCGCTTCGCCGACGTGCTGCTGATGCTGGACGAGCTGAAGGGGACTGTCACGGGCATGAACCGCCTCCGCGAACGCGCAGGGCTGGAACCGTACGACTCCTATACCTTCGAGCGGCTCCAGAAGGAGCGCCGCTACGAGTTCGCCTTCGAGGGCATCCGTTTCAACGACCTCCGGCGCTGGTATCCCGAGACGGCAGGTGAAATCATCCAGAAGAACCAGGACGGCGGTTATGTGGAGTTCAAGGGAAATATCGTTCCGGACGGCTACCGGGAGATGCCGGGCAGATCTTTCTCCCAGCGTTATGCCCTGACCCGCGGTTTCTGGATGATCCCCATGAGCCAGATCACGCTTCAGGAGGGCTTGCTCAAGCAGCATGCCGGATTTGAAGAAGGAGACAACTGGATCTTCACGAACGGGGACCTTCCGTACTACGACGTGGTCAAGTAATCGGCTTTGTCCGAAGATTCCCGTGAATGCCGGGGAGGCCCTTCGCAAGAAGGGTCTCCCTTTTTTCGAGGCCGCGCAGCACGTTCCTTCGGGGATTTCTTGCATAAATGGACAAAAAATGCGTATATTTGTTCAAAGAATGCTTTACAACCACATTTTCGCATTCCGAGCACAACAAGAAAACATTTACCGATCAGATTTACGATGCAAAGAAATCTGCTGAGAGTGCGGAGTATCATATTGATACTCTTCACGTTATATGCAGCCATACCTGCCTCCGCCCAGAACAAGCCCATCAGCGGCAAGGTGGTCGACAGTTCGGGCCAGCCTGTCATTGACGCCTATGTCACCGTGGTCGGAAACATCCGGGTCAGCACCATCACCGGCCTGGACGGTTCTTACGCGCTTATCGTCCCTGCCGGAGCGGCCATCCGTGTCGAATGTATGGGCTACATCCCCCAGACCTTCACCGTCGGCGACCACAACGTTTACGACATCATCCTCGAGGAAGATCTCCAGCTCCTCGAAGAGACGGTCGTCATCGGTTACGGCTCGCAGCGCAAGAGCGACCTGACGGGGTCGGTGGTGGCGCTGGGCCTCGACGATTTCCGCAACCAGTCCACCACCGACGCCGCGGCCGCCCTGCAGGGCAAAGCCTCGGGCGTACACGTCATCAACAACGGCGCCCCCGGCAGCGGATCGGACGTCCGCGTGCGCGGCTATTCCTCCAACGGCGGGGACATCGCCCCGCTCTACATCGTGGACGGCCTCCAGGTGCCGAGCATCCAGTACCTTGACCCTTCCCTGATCCAATCCATCGACATCCTGAAAGACGCCGCCTCCGCCGCCATCTACGGCGCACAGGCCGGCAACGGTGTCGTGCTGGTGACCACCAAGACCGGCGGCGACGGCCGTCCGGTCGTGTCGTACAAGGGCAAGGCCACGATGCAGAATTTCTCCCGCCGGCCTGAGATGAACCGCCCGGAGCTGCTCACCTATCTCGGCCATGAGTATGGCACCACCTGGGTCGACAAGATGCTCGCCGACTTCGACTACGACCACCCGAACTACCCGGACGGAGTCATCGACCAGGACTGGATCAGCGCCTACATCGAGCCGTCCTGGACCCAGCAGCACGCCGTCACCTTCTCCGGCGGCAACCACAGCGGACATTATTTCGCCTCTTTCAACTATCTGAACGAAAACGGCATCGTCCGCGGGGACAAGGATGTCTACAAGCGCCTCACCGCGCAGGTGAACGCCGACTACCAGGTCTTCCGCTGGCTGCAGATCGGCAGCAACAACTCCATCGAGCGATGGGACACCAAGAGCGTCTCGCAACGCGGGTACTCCTCGACCTTCGAGGTGATGCTCCTCATGGACCCGCTGACTCCGGTCTATTGGACGTCCGTCGCCGAAATGTCCAATGATGTGCGCACCATGTACGATCGCGTGATGGCCGGCGATCCGACCGTCCCCAAATACCGCTTCCTGGGCGACGGGAACGGCTGGTTCGCGAACACCAAGTATTCCGACACGGAAGGCAGCCCGCTCGCCCGGCGCGACGCCACCGACAGCGCCAGCAGCGGGTTCAATATCTACGGGACCTTCTTCACCAACATCAACCTGTTCCGGGTCATCACCTTCACCTCCCGCTTCGGCTACCGGATCAGCCAGAGCATGGCCCACAGCTACACCGCACCTTTCTACATCGGGCGCGGCAGCCAGGACAACTACACAATCTCGGCCGATTCCAGCCAGGGCTTCTACTACCAGTGGGAGAATTTCGCCAACTACGAGCTCAACCGCGGGAAGCACGAACTCACCCTGATGGCCGGCATGTCCTATCGCGAGGAAAACACGGACAACCTGAGCGCCAGCGCCAACGGCCCGGACGTGCTCACCCGCTATGAGCCGCAGTTCCAGTTCCTGGATTTCGTGAAGGGCGACGCCCCCAAGACCATTTCAAACCTGCCCTCCAAGACGGCCTCGCTCGCCTACTTCGGCCGTCTGGTCTACAGTTTCGACAACCGCTACGCCATTCAGGCCAATTTCCGCGCCGACGCTTTCGACTCCTCCAAGCTTCCCAAGAACAATCGCTGGGGCTTCTTCCCCTCCTTCTCCGCGGGCTGGACCATCAGCAACGAACCCTTCTTCCGGAACAACGTCGACAGCCGGAAGTTCAACTTCCTCAAGCTGCGCGCCTCCTGGGGCCGCAACGGCAACATCAGCGTCCTGAACGGCTACCGCTACGCCACCAATATCGCCATCGGCAGCAGCTGGTACCAGTACGACCCGGCCATGCCGGGTTCCACCTTCAGCTCGGCGCCGGACTATACCAACGGCCTGCCGAACCCGAATCTCAAGTGGGAGACTTCCGAGCAGCTCGACCTCGGTCTGGACGTCGGCTTTTTCGACAACCGGCTCAGGTTCACCACCGACTACTTCAACAAGCAGACGAAGGACCTGCTCTTCGACGTGACCGTCCCCATCGAGCAGGGCTCCGCCACTACCACAGTCAACGGCGGCCGCGTGCTGAACCGGGGCTGGGAGTTCGACCTCCAGTGGCAGGACGTCGTCCGCGACTTCAACTACTCCGTCAAGCTCAATTTCTCCACGCTGCACAATGAAGTCCTGGAGCTGGCGACCAATGCACCCCGCATCACGGTCGCCGACGCCGGTGCCACCAACTACAAGATCCGCACAGCCTTCGAGCCGGGCTACCCGGTGTGGTACCTGCTGGGTTATATTTACGAGGGCCTCGACTCGGAAGGCGATCCGATCTATACGGACGTCAACGGAGACGGGAGCATCTCCGACGAAGACATGACCTATATCGGCCATGGCACCCCGAAATTCACCTACGGTCTGACGTTCAACGCGAACTGGAAGGGCTTCGACTTCACCCTCTATGGCGCCGGCGCCGGAGGCAACTACATCGTGCCGGTCCTGCACCACACCGGATTCAAGAACGGCCTGAAGGTCTATCTGCAGAACGCCAACACCGACGACAATCCGGATGGCTCGATGCCGCATCCCTCCAAGATCGTCAGCCCGGACGAACCGTTCTGGTCCTCCACGGGCAACGCCTTCCGCGGAGACTTCTTCCGCATCAAGCAGCTGCAGCTGGGCTACTCGCTTCCGGCTTCGATCCTGCGCAGGACTCCGATCACCCAGGTCCGCTTCTACGCGTCGCTGGATGACTTCTTCACGATCAGCGCCTACCCCGGACTCGATCCGGAGACGGCCTCGACCAACAACACGACGGGAACCGGTCTCGACTGGGGCGCATATCCGACCATGCAGAAAGTAATCTTCGGCATCAACGTGACCTTCTAAACGACCTGCAAGATGAAAAGAATCCTGATCCCCATACTCCTCGGCCTGTCATTCCTGGCCGGCTCCTGCCAGCACCTGCTGGACATCCCCCAGAAGGGAGTCATCAGCGAGGCCGACTTCTATGCTTCCGACGAAGACGCCGCCGCCCTGCTGGCCAACATGTACGCCAGCCTGCTTGCACCGGACGGTGTGGCCAGCTCGTCCGGCATCTACAACTCGCAGCTGATGATCCTGAACTACTCCGCAGATGACGTGCTTGCGGCGGGCGGCGAGATAGACGACCACCTTGATTTCCGCGTATTCGACGAATTCCGCTACGACGACGCCAACACTCCCCTGCTGAACCTGTATTACGGATACGAGCGCGGCATCTACGCCGCCAACCTGATCATTTCCCATTTCTCGACGGAGAATATCGACGGCGAGGAGCCCTATTTCTCCAGCGACTTCACCGACCAGTGCGTGGAGGAAGCCCGCGTGATGCGCGCCTACCTGCACATGATGATGGCCCTGTCCTGGTACGCTCCGAACATCGTGGACCGCCTGCTGGCATTCGACGAACTGCCGGTCCAGGCCCAAGACCAGTCCCAGGTGCTCAAGTGGGTCATCGCCGAATGTGAAAAGGCTATCCGTTCCGGCAAGCTGCCCGACCGGAACGGCCCCGGAGACCAGCTCGCCACCGCCCGCATGAGCGTGGGCTTCGCCCGTTTCGTGGCCGGCAAGGCAGCCGTGTTCAACAACCAGATGGACGTTGCCCGCCAGCACCTCGGCGACCTCATCGAATCCGGCGATTACGAGCTGACCCCCTCCGACGAGTTCTGGACCCTCTTCCACCGGGCCGGAGACGGCAACTGCGAGAAGATCTTCGAGCCGAATTTCCTGGAAGACCCCAACTTCACCAGCAATGCCTGGGGCATCGGGTCCCCCATTCTCCGGGGCCGCTGGATGATTGCCAATGTGCTCTGCTGGCGCACCGGCAACCTGGCTTCCACGCCGTCCGTCTGTGAGAAGATCTCCGGATCCGGCGGCGGATGGGGCGGCGGCGCCATCCAGGAGGACTTCGCCCGGAAGTTCCTGGAGCACGACGGCAACTCCCCGCGCCGTCTGGCGACCTTCCTCACCGAGGAAGAGTGGCTCTACGAGATGGACTGGGGCGGCTCCCTGGTCAATGACGGCACACGGGAGCAGAAGCAGGCCGACCCGATGCGCGGCATCTCCATGCAGAGCGGCCTGTACAGCCACGGGCCTTACTTCGAGTGGAAACTCATGGTCTATCACAACCCGCCGAAGATCCTTACCCAGGGCAAGGAGTACCCGGCCGACAACCTGGAAGGGCTGGGCGGCAACTCCAACCAGACGAATTTCAACCTGGCCCGCTACGCCGAAGCGCTCCTGCTCTATGCCGAAGCGTGCCTCGGATCCCCCGATGAAAAGAAGGGCCTCAAGGCCCTGCAGGATGTCCAGCGGCGCTCCGGCTCCGGCAAGATCAGCAAGGAGCTGACCCTCAAGGACATCCAAGAAGAGAAGCAGTATGAACTCTGGTTCGAGGGCTGCCGCTTCCATGACCTCGTCCGCTGGAGCCTGCGGGGCTTCGCCGACCTGAACAAGATCTACAACTCTTCCGGCATACACGAACGCATCCCGACGCTGAACGACGCCTATTTCCTGTTGGACGGCGACGCCCCCGCCTACCCGCAGTATTATGGCAAGGAACACCACCTGGTAGAGAGCTATTCCCAGGCGAAGTTCAACGCCTTCACGATCGGCCGGCACGAATACCTCCCCTTCCCGCGGGATGTCAAGATCGCCAATCCGAACCTGACGGACGTGCGCGGCTGGGAAGATTACAAGTAAGATGGAGACTGACGAGAAATATATGCGCGAGGCGCTGCGCGAAGCCCGGGCGGCCAGCGCGGAGGACGAGGTGCCGATCGGGGCCGTCGTCGTCTGCCGCGGCCGCATCATCGCCCGCGGGCACAACATGACCGAACGGCTGCACGATCCCACAGCCCACGCCGAGATGATCGCGCTCACCGCGGCGACGGAAGCCCTGGGCGGGAAATATCTCGACGATTGCACGCTCTATGTGACCGTGGAGCCCTGCCCGATGTGTGCCGCAGCGCTCTGCTGGGCGCAGCTCGGGCGGCTCGTCTGGGCTGCGTCCGACCCGCGCCGCGGCTACTCCCGCTTCTCCCCCGGCCTGCTCCATCCGCGCACCGAAGTCGTCTCCGGCATCCTTGCCGACGAATGCGGCACGCTCGTCTCCGATTATTTCAAGCAGAAACGATAATTTTTGCTATCTTTGCACCCGGAATTGAGGTATGGTGTAATGGTAGCACTACAGATTTTGGTTCTGTCTGTTCTGGTTCGAATCCGGATACCTCAACAGAAAAAAGCTGGCCTGCCGCCAGCTTTTTTCTGTTGAGGTATCCCCCACTTCGTTCAATCGGGGGAAGAATCCCCCGACACCCCCTCGGTCGCATTGCTCCAAATTATCCGCCCTGCAGCCAGCTTTTTTCTGTTAAGGTGTCTCCACTTCGTTCGTATTTTCGGACGGAGCGGGTTAGAAGATGTAGTTCAGGCCGATCCGGATGCCGAGGCCCGTGCCGTCGTTCTTGTCGAAGCACTTGGCGAACTCGAAACCGACATTGAAGTTCTGGTTCATGATTATGTGAAGACCGAGGCCGGCGCCCATGTGCAGCTTTTCGTTCTGTCCGGTGTAGAAATCGGAAGCGAAATACTTTTTGTCTCCCACGGTAGCAACCGGGAACAAATCATCCGGCTCCGGCTCCACATCGAGGCGCTTCATTTCCTCCAGGCGGTACGGAACGAGAATCATGCCCATGTCGAAGAAGGGGTTTGCGGAGATGGCCCAGTTCTGGTTGATCCAGCGGAACTTGGCGAAGGCCCAGCGGAACTCGAAGTTGGTCCAGATGTAGCTGTTGCCCTGCAGGCGGTTCGCGATCGTACCCCGGACGGTGCTGTTGGAGCCCAGGCCGTCGGTGATGATAATCTTGCGGTTGATGGGCTGGATGGTCTGCAGCGAATAGAACGGGGCGTTGCCGGCAAGCAGGGCCTGGAAACCCAGGTGGGCGCCGAAGACGAGCCGCTCGGTCAGCGGGACGAACTGCTTCACGTGGATGGCCAGTTTGAGGTAGTCGTTGCGGTAGTCACGCTTACCGTTCAGGAAATCCGGCGAGCCGAACAGGAAAGCTTCGATGTTGGTGCCCCGGGTCGGATTGTTCTCATGGTCGCGGGTGTCGAAGACCACGCCGGCCTTGAAGTCCAGATGATTGCCGCCTTTTGCTTCCGCTTCCGGGATGATGCCGTAGCCGACATACATGTCATAGAGGGAATAGTCGTTGTAGGGGTCCAGGCTCTTGTTGACGGCGTGTCCCGTCTTGTAGCTGTTGAAGGCGAGTCCGGCCACCCAGCCCCAGTGGCTGTCGCCGATCTGGCCTTGCGTCGTGAGTTCGAAACGGAGGTCGTCGCGCCGCATCAGATAGAAGCCCTGCCCCTGCTCCGTGATTTTGCTTAGCTCCGGGACGAACAGGGAGGCGGCACCGTTGAATCCGAAGAAACTGGTGGTCTTGTTGCCGAGATAGGTCAGGTCGGCGGACACGCGGATGCCCGGGATCAAGTACTTGCTGTCAAAAAAGATATGGTAGACGGAGTTGCCCTTGGTGTACCAGGAGGCCTCCACGTTGATTTTCCACTTGTAGCCGGGATAAAAGGATCCATCCCCGTACTGATAGATGTCCAGCAGGGCGCCGTACTGCATGCCGAGGTCGGAAGTGTACCCGATGGCCGGCAGCGGGCCGAAATTGAGTCCGGTCTTGGTGATTTCTCCCTGCGCACGGGCTCCCGCCGCTGCAGCGGAGAGCAAGAAAAGGGTGATAAGAATGCGTTTCATGTCCGTAGCAAATATGGTTGGTTACACAATTCAGACAAGGATCTCATCCACGGCGGCGAAGGCGCTGCGGACGGCCAGACCGGCGCCGCTGCCGAATTCGGGCCGCGTCCCGCCCAGCACGGATCCGATGGCAAACAGGTTCTGCAGCGGGCGTCCTTCCACAAGGGGATGCAGGGCGGCATCGGTCCGGACGCCATATTGCATGTAGGGCTGGTCGCTGGCGAAATCGTCATTGTACCAGGCATTGCGGTCTTCGGAGGCGTCCACGTCCAGCCCGAAGACCGGCTCGAAGACGCGGAACGGGTTGGAGCGCAAGCCCTTGGAGAAGAAACTGCCGGAAGCGAGGATGAAATGCGCCGCCTCCAGGACGTTCCCGCCCGGCCCGCGCGTGTGGACGCTCCGCACGATACCGTTCTCCACACGGGCATCCACTACTTCTTCTTCGCCCAGATAAGTGCCGCCCAGCTCCCCGAAACGCCGTTTCAGGAGCAGTTGTGTGCGGATGCCGGGCACGGACGGGGGTTGTGTGCCGACGAACACCACCCGCGCGGGAATCCCCTGCCGGATGCGCTCGGGGATGGAAGGATCTTCCAGGCCGAAGATCTGCGGCAGGATCACGGCGTCCTCGTCCTGAAGCAGCAGGCGGACTTGCCGTACGACCCACTCCCACTTGCTGTCCAGGATGCGGGCAAGGTGCACGGAACTCAGCTCCGCGAGACCGTCCTCAGCCATCACGGGCAAATCCAAGGTGCTGACCCGGCACTGGATTCCTTGTCGTTCCAGTCCCTCCGCCAGGAAAGCGGTAAAGAAGTCGATATAGCCCGGGACATTGAGAATGAGAGCCTTCTCGGCAAATCGGGGCTCCGCCAGCAGGCTGACGTCCTCCAGCGAGAGCGTCGCCTTGCGGAAGGTCCCGAGCGGCATCAGGCGCACGCCCGGATGGTAGTGCAGCCGGATGCCGGCGCCCGCCAGGAGGGAGGAGAGGCGTTCCGGCGCTTCGGTCAGCGACTCGAAACTGCCCGAGAAAAAGGGCAGGGCATTCTGCTCCATGCTGACGATGGCGGTGCTGCGGCCGGACTGTTGCAGGCTGAGGCCGGCTACGAGCCCGGCAAGGCCGCCTCCGATGATGACTGTATCGTATCTCATAGGCCCAGGACGTGTTTGTAGACCAACTGCGTGTATTCCGCTTCGCCGAGCGAATCGCCCCAGCCGATGGGGTAATTGCCTTTCCAGCGCTCACCCATGAACTTGAGCAGGTCCGCCCGTTCGCGTTCGGCGCAGTCCTGCGCCTTTGCCAGCAGGCCGGCCGCCCGGCAGGCGCATTGCTCCCCCTGGCAGATCCCCATGCCGACGCGGGTGCGGCGGCGCAAATCCGTCAGCGAGGACACACCCATGCGCTCGACGGCGTTGTTGACCTCCTGGACCGATACCTTCTCACATCCGCACACCAGGATGTCGTCCCATGGAGAAACCGTCGTCTTCCGCGCCGGGGCAGGCGCTTCCCAGATCCTGCGGGCCACGTCTTCGTAACGGCGCCCGTCGGAGCCCGGCAGCGGCGTCTGCGCCGTCTCGCAGGGCTTGTCCACGCCCAGTTTGCGGCACACCAGATCGGTAGCCATCTCCGCCATCAGGCGATAGGTGGTCAGTTTGCCGCCCGTGATGGTGACCAGGCCCTTCAGGCCGTCCCGCGTCTCATGGTCCAGACAGACGACGCCGCGGGAGATATTGCGCCCCATCGGATCGCCCGTGTCGCTCACGAGCGGCCGAACGCCCGCGAACGCCCGCAGGATGCGGGTCTCGGACAGGGCCGGGGCCAGTTTGGCGCCCTCAGTCACCAGGAGCGTCACCTCGTCCGGGGTCACGGACACACGGTGGCAGTTCTCCAGCGGGACCCGGGTGGACGTCGTTCCGATGATGCAGACCGCATCACCCGGCACGAGGATATCGGCGTCGGAGGGCTTACGGCAACGGTTGATGACCAGTTTGTTCACGCGATCCGCGAAAATCAGCAGGGCGCCTTTGGACGGAGACATGGACACGGAGACGCCCGCCATCCGGGCCACCTGTCCGCTCCACACGCCGCAGGCGTTCACGACCACCGGCGCACGATACTCCGTCTCGCGACCGGTCTGGACATTCCGCGTGCGCACGCCCCGGATGGCGTCGCCCTCCCGGAGGAAGCCCGTGACTTCCGTGCGCAGGCGCACCTGGCCCCCATGCAACTTGGCGTCAACCATGTTGGACGCGCAGAGGCGGAAGGGGTTCACGCTGGCATCGGGCACGCGTACGGCGCCGATCAGGTCCGGATTGACCGACGGCTCCAGCCGGCGGGCCAGCGCCGGGTCGATGATCTCCGCCCGGATGCCGGAGGCCCTGCAGGCGGAGACGAAAGTATCCTGGTAGGAAAGATCATCTTCCGGCAGGGAGATGAACAGTCCGTCGGTCGGATCGATGCAGTGCGAAGCGATGCGCCGCAGGATTTCATTCTCGCGGATGCACTCCGCGGCCGAATCGGGGTCGTTCACGGCATAGCGGGCGCCCGAGTGCAGCAGGCCATGATTGCGGCCGGTCGCCCCCGTGGCAATGTCGGCGCGCTCAATCAGGAGCGCACGCAGGCCTCGCATCGCGCAATCGCGCATCGTGCCGGCTCCGACAATGCCGCCGCCGAGGATGATGACGTCAAATTCTTTTGGATCCATCATGAAGCGGTTCTCACTCTGCAAAATTACGAAAAATCTCCATTACCTTCTCCCCGGCCGCCGTACGGCGGCGACGCTACAGCGTCCGCTTGATCTCGACGATCTGGAAGCCTTCGATCATGTCGCCTTCCTTGATGTCATTGTAACCCGCGATGGACATGCCGCACTCCTTGCCGGAGATGACCTCCTTGACGGCATCCTTGCCAATCTGCAGGGAGCCGAGCTCGCCGGTGTAAATCACGATGCCGTCGCGGATCAGGCGCACCTTGGCCTTCTGGACCATCTTGCCGTCGCGCATGATACAGCCGGCGATGGTGCCGACCTTGCTGATGCGGAAGATCTGCTTGACCTCGGCGGTGGCGATGACCTCCTCTTTTTTCTCCGGCTCGAGCATGCCTTCGATACCGTCCTTGACTTCGTTGATGCAATCATAGATCACGGAGTACAGGCGGATCTCGATGCCCTCGCGGTCGGCGGCTTTGCGGGCTTCCGTCGTGGGACGGACCTGGAAGCCGACGATCACGGCGTCGGAGGCCTCTGCGAGCAGGACGTCGGACTCGGAGATGCCGCCCACGGCCTTGTGGATGACATTGACGCGGACCTGCTCGGTGGAGAGCTTGATGAGGGAGTCGGAGAGCGCCTCCACGGAGCCGTCCACATCTCCCTTGACGATGATGTTGAGCTCCTTGAAGTTGCCGATGGCGATGCGCCGGCCGATCTCCTCGAGGGTCATGTGCTTCTGGGTCTTGATGCCCTGGATGCGGAGCAGCTGCTCGCGCTTGGTGGCGATGCTCTTGGCTTCGCGCTCGTCGGCCATCACGTTGAACTTCTCGCCCGCGGCGGGTGCGCCGTTCAGTCCCAATACGGAGACCGGCGTGGAAGGGCCGGCCTCGGTGACCTTCTGGCCCCGCTCGTTGAATATCGACTTCACGCGGCCATAGAAACTGCCGCACAGCATCACGTCGCCCGGGTGGAGGGTACCCTCCTGGACGAGGACGGTGGCCAGATAGCCGCGTCCCTTGTCCAGCGAGGACTCGATCACGGCACCCACGGCCTTCTTGTCCGGATTGGCCTTGAGTTCCAGCAGGTCGGTCTCGAGCAGGACTTTCTCCAGCAGCTTGTCCACGCCGATGCCCTGCTTGGCGGAAATCTCCTGGCACTGGTACTTGCCGCCCCAGTCCTCCACGAGGATATTCATCTCGGAGAGCTGGCGGCGGATGGTGTCGGGATTGGCGCCGGGCTTGTCTATCTTGTTGATGGCAAACACCATGGGGACATTCGCAGCCTGGGCATGGTTGATGGCCTCGATGGTCTGGGGCATCACGGCGTCGTCGGCCGCCACGATGATGATGGCGAGGTCGGTGAGCTGGGCGCCGCGGGCACGCATGGCCGTGAAGGCCTCGTGGCCCGGGGTGTCCAGGAAGGTGATATGGCGGCCGTCGGGCAGTTTGACGTTATACGCGCCGATGTGCTGCGTGATGC
>CAJOMY010000007.1 GCA_905235775.1 uncultured Bacteroidales bacterium
CGGCGGCCGCCGGACCGTGGTGATCCCCGCCTGGCTGCTTGGCTACAATTCCACGACCGGTACTTCCTATCGCTACGATACGGCCCAGGAGTATCTGGACAAAGTGAGCGGTGGCTCGCCGATGATCTATGACATTGCTCTGACGGATGTCATCCCGGACATCCTGACGTGGCAGTGCGACTCCGTGGGCCGCTACGTGACCCGCCACTTCCCCGGCAAGAGCGCGGCCGATTCGCTCAAATACGGCATCTATTACATCCGCACCGGAGAGCCGGAATCCGAGACGAAGTTCAAGAACGACACGACGATCTATGTCAACTATACAGGCCGGCGCCTGGACGGCGTCGTGTTCGACACCAGCATCGCCGACACCGCCAAGTATTATGGCATCTACTCCGCGTCCCGGACCTATGGCCCCAGCGCCGTCAAATGGTATAGCGAGGACGGGGACTACACCAAGATCACCATGACGGCCGCCGGCTCCTCCAGCAGTTCGGAAGTCATCGCAGGCTTCTCCTTCGGCCTGGACCAAATGCATCCTTTCGAGAAAGGTGCCGTGATCTTCACCGCCAACTGGGGTTACGGCTCCCGGAGCTCCAGTTCCGCCCTGCCGGCCTATTCCCCGTTGCGCTTCGACTTCGAGGTGGTCGCCAAACCGGCCTCTTAGGATATGGCAGCGAATTCTGGCGCAGCCCCGACCGAACTCGGAAGCGAGCGGATCGGCAAACTTCTGAAGCAGTACGCCGTACCGGGCATCATCGCCCAGACGGCGGCTTCTTTATACAATATGGTGGACAGCATCTACATCGGGCACATCCCCGGCGTGGGCTCCTCCGCCATCAGCGGCCTCGCGGTGACCTTCCCCCTGATGAACCTGTCCGCCGCGATGGGTACGCTGGTGGGCGTAGGGGCCATGACGCTCATTTCCGTCCTGCTGGGGCAGAAAAACTATGGCGCCGCGCAGAAGGTTCTCTCCAATGTGCTGACGCTCAATGTGATCATCGGCATTCTGTTCACCCTGGCCACCCTCCCGTTCCTCGATCCGATCCTGCGTTTCTTCGGTGCGAGCGACACGACGCTTCCCTTCGCCCGCAGCTACATGTCCATCATCCTGGTGGGCAACACGTTCACGCACCTGTATTTCGGATTCAACGGCCTGATCCGCTCGGCCGGTCATCCGCGGGTAGCCATGAACCTGACCCTCTTTACGGTCATTTCCAACGCCATCCTCGACCCCATCTTCATTTTCGTGCTGGGCCTGGGCATCCGGGGCGCGGCGCTCGCTACCGTGATCTGCCAGTTCATGGCACTGTGCTATACCCTGTATTTCTTCCATGACCGCAAGCGCCTGCTGCACTTCACCCGGCCGCTCTTCCAGCTGGACTGGCGGGTGGCCAGGCAGTCGCTGTCCATCGGTGCAGGGCCCTTCCTGATGAACGTGGCGGCCTCGATGGTGGCCCTGTTCATCAACCAGCAGCTCGGCAAGTACGGGGGTGACCTGGCCATCGGAGCCTATGGCATCGTCAACCGGCTCACGATGCTCTTCATGATGATCAATATGGGCTTCAACCAGGGCCTCCAGCCCATCGCGGGCTACAATTACGGCGCCCGCCAGTACCGGCGCGTCCGGGAAGTCTTCATCCTGACCGCCAAGTGGGAGGTGCTCGTCACCTCGCTCTGCTTCCTGATGTCGGAGCTGGTCCCGCGCACCGCGGTGAGCCTCTTCACCAACGATCCCCAGTTGATCGACATGGCCGCCAGGGGCCTCCGCATTATGAACGCCGGCTTCGCCCTGGTCGGCTTCGGCATGGTCACGGGCAATTTCTTCCAGTGTCTCGGGATGGTCCGCAAGTCCATCTTCCTGTCGCTGTCGCGGCAGCTTCTCTTCCTGCTGCCACTGATCTACACCCTGCCGCTCTGGCTGCAGGAGACGGGCGTCTGGATCAGTTTCCCGATTTCCGACACGCTCAACGTCCTCGTCTCCGTCGTCTTCATCGTCCGGCTGTTCCGCAAGTTCGACCGGCTCCAGGACGGCGAGAATCCCGAGATACTTGGCAGTACCATCCAATCATAGTTTGAGAGTATGGAAAAGAAGATCCTCATCAACGTGGGCCGCCAGTTCGGCGCAGGCGGCAAGGGCGTCGCCGAAATCCTGGGCAGGCGGCTGGGCATTCCGGTCTATGACAACGAGTTGCTGCAGAAGGCGGCCGAAGAAAGCGGATTCAGCCCCGCCTTCTTCAAGAGGACCGACGAGAAGCGCCGCCTGTTCCGTTTCGGCAGCCTGTTCGGCCTGAACCGGGCGAGTTCCTATGCTCCTTCGGCCATCGACGGGACGGAACTCTTCAGGTTCCAGAGCCAGGCGATCCGCGACATCGCCGGGCGGGGGAGCGCCATCTTCGTGGGGCGCGCCTCGGACTACGTCCTGCGCGACATGCCGTGCCTGGACGTCTTCATCTGTGCACCGCTGGAGGATCGTGTGGCGCGCGTTCGCGAGCGCACGGGCATGAACGCCGAAGAAGCGGAAAAATATATCCTCAAGAAGGAAAAGGCGCGCCGCGACTACTACAACTTCTACACCTTCGGGGACTGGGGCGTCGCTTCCAACTACGACCTCTGCATCGACTCCTCGCTCGTCGGCATCGAGGGCGCGGCGGACCTGATCATCGGCTTCGGCCAAAAATCCGGATTAATCTAACCCCGCCGGGCAGCCGTTTGCCCCGGGCGGGTAAATGTTGCCCCGGGGAAACATGGTGCAACGGAAAGCGAGCGGGCTTCAGAGTCCGCCCGCTTTCCCCTCATCCCAGATGGCGTCCATCTCGGCGAGGGTCAGGTCCGTGAGTTTGCGCCCCTTTCTGAGGGTCTGCTCTTCCAGGTAGCCGAAGCGGCGGCGGAACTTGGAGCAGGTGCCGCTCAACGCGGCTTCCGGATCCACGCCATAAAGCCGTGCGGCGTTGATGACGGCAAAAAGCAGGTCGCCGAATTCTTCTTCCATGTGGCGCGGGTCCTGCTCGTCGCAGGCCTCGCGGACCTCGCCCAACTCTTCGCGCACCTTGTCCCAGACGTCCTCGCGCCGCTCCCAGTCGAAACCGCAGCCGCGGGCCTTCTCCTGCATGGAGAGGGCCTTGAGCAGGGCCGGCATCGCATCCGGAATGCCGGACAGGACGGTCTTGTTGCCGTCTTTTTCCCGGGCCTTGACGAGCTCCCAGGTGTCGGCGATCTCCTTGGCTGTCGTGGGTTTGCCGGCCTCCGGACCGAAGACGTGCGGGTGCCGGAAGACCATCTTCTCCACCACCTTGTCCAGCGAATCCGCGATGTCGAACGATCCTTCTTCCTGCCCGATGCGTGCGTAGAAAACGAGGTGGTAGAGCAGGTCTCCGATCTCCTTGGCCGTGCCGGAACGGTCGCCTTTGAGAATGGTGTCGCTAAGCTCGTAGACTTCTTCTTCCGTCATCGGACGGATGGTCTCCATCGTCTGGGCGGCATTCCAGGGACACTTTTCGCGGAGGGCGTCCATCGTGTCGAGCAGGCGGCCGAAGGCCGCGGTCTTCTCTTCTTTGGTATGCATGGAAATATTTGCTACATTTGCGGTGCAAAAATAAGAATTAATCTCCAATATGAATCCCATCCGGTTCGTTTCTGCCGACGAGGCGGTCAGTCACATTCCCTCCCATTGCCATGTCCACCTGAGCAGCGTCGCCAGCGTCCCGCATTGCCTGATCCAGGCCCTGTGCCGCCGCGCGGACGCCGGGGATGTCACCGGCCTGCATTTCCACCATTTCCACACGGAGGGCGCCGCCCCGTACAGCGATCCGCATTACGAAGGGATCTTCTTCGAGCAGGGATTCTTCGTGGGCCCGAACGTCCGCAAGAGCGTGAACGAGGGCTATGCAGACTATCTGCCCGTGCACCTGGGCGAGAGCCAGAAACTTTATCGCGAAGGCTACATCCCCCTCGGGGCCGCCCTGGTCAACGTGTCGCTGCCGGACGAGCAGGGACGCGTCTCGCTCGGCACCTCCGTGGATTGTTCCGTGGCGGCGATCGAGAGCGCGAAGCTCGTGATCGGCGTGGTCAACCCGAACGTCCCCTTTGCATACGGCGACCTGATTCCGCTGGACAGATTCGACTACCTGGTCAGCGACGACACGCCGCTGGTGACGGCCGACTTTGCGGAGCCGACGCCCACCGAAGTGCTGATCGGCAGGAACGCCGCCGCGCTGGTGGACGACGGCGACTGCATCCAGATGGGTATCGGCGCCCTGCCGAACGCCCTCGCGGCCCAGCTCCGCGGCCACAAGCATCTGGGCCTGCACACGGAGATGTTCGCCGACGGCCTGCTCCGCCTGATCAAGGCGGGCGTGATCGACGGCAGCAACAAGGCCATCGACACCGGCAAGGTCGTGGCTTCCTTCCTGCTCGGCTCGCAGGAGGTCTATTCTTTCATCGACCATAACCCCGGCGTGCTGATGCGCGACATCAAATATGTCAATGACCCGTTCATCATCCGCCAGAACCCCCGCATGAAGGCGATCAATGCCGCCACGGAGGTGGACCTGACCGGCCAGATCAGCGCCGACTCCATCGGCATGCGCATCTGGAGCGGCACCGGCGGCCAGCTGGAGTTCGTGCGCGGTGCCTCCATGAGCGAGGGCGGCAAGAGCATCACCTGCTTCCCCACGCGCACCAAGTACGGCGGCAGCAAGATCGTCCCGCAGCTCCACGACGGCGCCGGCGTGGTCACGCCCCGTGCGGATGCACACTGGATCGTGACCGAATACGGCTCCGTGGACCTCTACGGCAAGAGTCTTCAGGAGCGCGCCAAGCTGCTGATCGGCATCGCCCACCCGGACGACCGGGAGATGCTGGACCGTGCCGCCTTCGGGCGCTTCGGCCCGCACTGGCACAATTTCAGTATCTAGGACAGGCTCGCCACTGCCCGGCTGCTGCTTTTACGGGTTGGGAAAAATAGTTATATTTGCAGGCTTTTTATAAAAGAAGATGCCCGATTACCAGATTCGCGAAGTCAGCAGCCGCAAAGACCTGATGCGTTTCATCCGTTTCCCGGATGAGCTGTACCGGGACTGTCCCCAGTACGTCCCGGCCCTGCACGAAGACCAGGTCCGCTCGCTGACCCGCGTGGCGCCGCTCAAGTACTGCCGCCACAAACTTTGGCTGGCGCTGGACGGCAAGCGCGTCGTGGGGCGCATCAGCGGCATGGTCAACCCCCGCTACAACGAGATCTACGGCCGCAGGCGCGCCCGTTTCGGCTGGTTCGACTGCATCGACGACTTCGAAGTCGCCCGGCTGCTGCTCGGCACGGCGGAGGCCTGGGCCCGGGAGCAGGGGATGGACGAGATCCACGGACCGCTCTATTACAACACCTTCGGCAAACAGGGCATGCTCGTCGAGGGCTACGACCGCATCCCGCCCTTCAACTGCCTGTACAACTTCCCGTATTACAACGACTTCGTCCGCGACTTCGGCTATGAGAAGGAATGCGACTGGATCCAGTACAAGATGGTCGCCAACCACGGCGTCCCCGACAAGGCCCTCCGGGTGTCCAGGATGGTGCAGGAGCGCTACAAGCTCCATTTCGGCAGCATCGACCGCCTCAAGCGCGACAAGGCGCAGGTCCGCCGTTTCTTCGAGGTTTACAACGAGAGCTTTGCCGGTTCCGTGACGAACTTCATCCCCCTGACGGAGGAGGAAATCGAAGAAGAGGCGGCATCCATGATGCCGTTCCTGTCCGACAAGACCAGCAGCGTACTGCTTGACGAGCATGACGGAATCGTCGCCTTCGGCATCTCCTTCCCGACCATCTCGCCGGCCCTGCAGAAGGCGAAAGGCCGGCTCTTTCCATTCGGCTGGTGGCACCTCTGGCGTGCGATGCACAATTACGAGGTCACGGACCTCATGGTCAACGGCGCCGCGCCCGAGTGGCAGAACAAGGGCGTGTCGGCCGTCTATTACGAAGAGATGGCGGACAAGGCCATCCGGGTCGGGAACCGCTGGGCCATCTCCAACCCGCAGATAGAATCCAACAGTGCGGTCAATATCTGGAACAGCTACGAACACGAGCCGTTCATGCGCCGCCGCTGCTACCTCAAGAAGATTTGATCCCATGGCAGACAACAATACCCTACTCGACAAAGTACTTTCCCTGGAAGGGAAGTTCAAGTCGCTCCAGGAGCAGCTTTCAAGCCCCGAGGCGATGGCGGACATGAAGAAGTACGTCCAGCTGAACAAAGACTACAAGGAGCTGGAACCCATTATCAAGGCCGGCAAGGTCTATGAAAAGATGGTGGAGGACCTTGCCTCCGCCAAGGACATCCTCGTCAACGAAAAGGACGAGGAACTGCGCGAAATGGCTCGCATGGAGATCGCCGAGATCGAGCCCCAAATCCCGGGAATGGAGCAGCAGATCAAGCTCCTGCTCATTCCGGCCGACCCCGACGACGGCAAGAACGCCATGGTGGAAATTCGCGGCGGCACCGGCGGCGACGAGGCGGCGATCTTCGCCGGCGACCTCTTCCGCATGTACCAGCATTTCGCGGAGCGCCGCGGCTGGAAGCTCGAGGTCACCGATCAGGCGCCCGGCACCTCCGGCGGCTTCAAGCAGATTGTCTTCAAGCTCTCCGGCTCAGACGGCGTCTACGGCGTCATGAAATACGAATCCGGCGTACACCGCGTCCAGCGTGTGCCGCAAACCGAGACCCAGGGCCGCATCCAGACTTCCGCCGCCTCGGTGGCGGTCTTCCCGGAGGCGGGCGAGTTTGACGTGGACCTGAACTGGGACGACATCCGGCTCGACCTGTTCTGCGCTTCGGGCCCGGGCGGCCAGGGCGTCAACACGACCTACTCCGCCGTGCGCCTGACCCATATCCCCACCGGCCTGGTGGTCCAGTGCCAGGAGGAGCGCTCCCAGCTGAAGAACAAGGACCGCGCCTTTGAGGAACTCCGGACCCGCCTCTACAACCTGGAGCACCAGAAATACCTGGACGGCATCGCCGCCAAGCGCAAGACCATGGTCTCCACCGGCGACCGCTCCGCCAAGATCCGCACGTACAATTACCCGCAGGGCCGCGTCACGGACCACCGTATCAACTGGTCGATGTACAACCTCCCCGTCTTCATGGACGGGGATATCCAGGAATGTATCGACCAGCTGCAGATCGCCGAGAACGCCGAGCGCCTCAAGGAAGCCGGAGACTAGGCGGTCATCCGCTCGACCGCCAGGCCGATGAGCTCCAGGACCCGGGGCTGGTAGTTGGTGTTCGCGTCTTTGAAATGGCGGTGCGCGACCGCGCAGCAGACTGTCGCGGCCTGGTGGCCCAAGTGGGCAGCCAGGCCGGCGAGGGCTGAACTTTCCATCTCGAAATTACTGATTTTGAAGCCGTTGTGCTCGAAGCTCTCAAAGTCCTCGAGCATGTTCGGCATGGCGAGCCCCAAGCGGACGACGCGGCCCTGCGGGCCGTAGAAGCCGCTGGCGGAGATGGTCATGCCCTTGACGGTGCAGTCGGCGAACTTGTCGAGAATCTTCTGGCTGGCGCGGACGAAATACGGATCCGGCAGGTGCCGGTCCCAGTGGACGTGTTTCTTGAATGCCTCTTCGAAGTCGGTCAGGGCGATGCGGTCGCGGTCCGCATACCAGTTCATCAGGCCGTCGCAGCCCACGGAGATATGCGACAGGATGAAGGACCCGAGCGGAATCTCCGGCTGGATGGCGCCGCAGGTGCCGACGCGCAGAATGTCCAGCGTGCGATGCATCGGCTTCACCTCGCGGGTCGTGAAATCGATGTTGGCGAGGGCGTCCAGCTCCGTCATTACGATGTCGATGTTGTCCGTGCCGATGCCGGTGGAAAGGGCGGTGATGCGCTTGCCGCCCCGCCGGCCCGTGGCCCAGACGAATTCGCGGGAGGCTCCCTCCTCCTCGATGGAGCTGAAGAAGGATTTCGCCATGCCGACGCGGGCGGGGTCGCCCACGAGGATGACGCTGTCGGCGAGCTGCTCCGGACGCATATGGAGGTGAAACGCGGAACCGTCCGGATGAATGATCAATTCGGATTCAGGGATTCTCATGGTTGTCTGGTTTATTGTTTCTTGCGTTTTGCGGCGCGCAGCCGGTCCGCGCTGCGGACCAGCATCTCGTCCGCCAGGATGCTCCGGGCGGCGAGGAAGTCCAGGATCGTGGCGACAATCGGGAAGACGGCCGTCACGTGGAAGACGGGATCATTGTGCGTCTGGAAGAAATCGATGACCAGCCAGACCTGCAGGCCGACCAGGATGATGGCCGACAGGGAGGCGGTGCGCATCTGGAAGATGCGATGCTTGTAGGTGGTCAGGGCCATGACCTGCAGGATGGAGGTCATGACGATCAGGACGGCGTAGGGCCAGTATTCCGTATAGGGAATGTCACCGGCCTTGGTGCAGAACAGCAGGGAGACGACCAGGCCCGTGGCCAGGAGAAGATACAGGGTTTGGATTCTTTGCCACATAGTTTATCGTGAGTTAAAGCGGGCCAGGACGGCCTGCTCGTAGGTTTTCGAAATGGGAATGGTGCCGAGCGAATCGATGTCGAAGTCAATCTGGTAGCCCTCTTTGCCGGACTTGAGGATGGAGACCTTGCGGATGTTGACGATATACTTGCGGTGGCAGCGGACCAGCTCGCTGTCCGCGAAACTGTCCTCCACCGTCTTGAGCCGGCAGCGCAGCATGTACTGCTTCATCTCCCCGGCGCTGTCCATGTACCACACCTTGATATAATTGTCGTCGGACTCGATGAAATACAGGTTGTCCGAGCTGATGGAGAATTTCAGCACGCCGTTGTTGTCGAACAGGGTGATCCGCTTGTCGGAGTACGGCACGGCGGGCTTGTCGCTGACCACGTTGCCGTAGTTCGTCAGCCGGATGGTGTTGTCCCGGTCCTGGAGGGTGAAATACAGGGCGCTGAAAGCGAAAGGCACACAGAGGCACACCGCCGTGTAGACCAGCGCGCTGAGGAAAACCTCGATGCCGGAGCGGTCGCCGGCCGCGATGATGCCCAGCTCTTCCCCCTTGCGGGTAAAGACCAGGTACAGCAGCGAGATGAGCACGATCTCCACCACGTTCCAGCCGACATAGCCCAGCAGGGTGAAGTGCGGGAGGTCGCGGCAGCGGAGCATCAGCGCGCGGCTCAGGATGACGAGCAGCGCCGAGACCAGGATGAACACGAGCGTGTAGACGAAAGCCTCGCTGTCCCCGAGGGCGAACCAGGCCGAGCCGGAAAAGGGGATGCTGACCAGGATGAAGATCAGGGAAAAGAGCGCCGTGTACACGACAGTGGACCAGACCTGTTCCTTCTCGAGCAGATAACGGGGGAGTCTGTCATGTAGTGCAATCATGATCGTCCAGAGGTCGGATGAACTGCAAATATAAGAAATATTTACTACCTTTGTGTAGTTAAAAACATGAATTTTATGGAGAAACGAGTAGTTGTGACCGGCCTCGGCGTCCTCTCTTGCATCGGCAATGACGTGAAGTCTTTCTGGGACAACCTGGTCCGCGGCGTGTGCGGAATTGACTATATCACCGAATTCCCCACGGAGGACCTGGCCGTCAAGATCGGCGGCATGGTCCGGGACTTCAACCCGGAAGAATACGGGATGGACAAGCCGTTCGTCCGCAAGCAGGATCCCTTCACCATCTATGCGATGGCGTCCGCCTGGCAGGCGATGCGGGATTCCGGCCTGGTGAGCGGCGGGAACATCGTCCCGAACCGCCTCGGAACCTATGTGGGCTCCGGTATCGGCGGCTTCACCACCATCCAGCGCGAGCTGAAAAAGTTCTTTGAGGACCAGTCCGGACAATGGGTGTCCCCCAATTTCGTGCCGACGATGATCAGCGACATGGCCGGCGGCCAGATCGCCATCAAGTACGGCGCGCAGGGCTCCTGCATCGATATCGTGACGGCCTGCGCCACCTCCACGCACTCCATCGGCGAGGCCTTCCGCGCCATCAGGCATGGGTACGCCGATGCCATCATCGCGGGCGGCTCGGACCGCTGCACCATCCCCATCGGCATCGCCGGTTTTGCGAACGCCAAGGCACTCTCCCATGCCACGGATCCGCAGTACGCCTCCCTGCCGTTCAACGCCAACCGCAGCGGCTTCGTGATGGCCGACGGCTCGGCCATCCTCATCCTGGAAGAGATGGAGCATGCGAAGGCCCGCGGCGCCCATATCTATGCCGAAGTCGTCGGCTACGGCAGCACCTGCGACGCCTACCACGCCACGGCCCCGCGGCCGGATGCCACTACCCAGGCCGACTGCATCCGCCTGGCGCTCGAGGAGGCCGGTTTCGATGCGACCCGGGACAAGGTCTATATCAACGCCCACGGCACGGGCACGCTCCTGAACGACGTGGCCGAGACCCAGGCCTACAAGCTCGCGATGGGCGACTTTGCCTACCAGTGCCACATCAGCAGTACCAAGTCCATGCACGGCCACATGTTCGGCGCCACCGGCGCCGTCGAAGCCATTGCCACGGTGCTCGCCCTGCAGGAAGGCGTCATCCCGCCGACCGTGCACCTGGACACCCCGGATCCCGCATGCGACCTGGACTACACGCCCAACACCGCCGTCCGCGCCGACGTCAACCTGGGCCTGTCCGATTCCTTCGGCTTCGGCGGACACAACGCCTGCCTGGCCTTCAGAAAATACCAGGACTGAGTGTCAGGCCGTCTTTATTATCTGGGATAGATGTCCCGGATGGAGGCCCTGCCCCATGCGGGGGCCTCGATGGTCTTGTCCGTGAGGGTGGCGTCGAGGGGGCGATGGCGTCCCTTGATGACGTTTTCCTCCAGGAAGCGGAGCTCCTCGGGGACGTTGCGGCGCATCGAGACGGAAATCTCGTGGCCGGCATCCTCGAAGCGGTACACCTGGAAGTTGGCGCCGATCTGCGCCAGTTTCTTCGCCAGGGCGGCGCTGCCCGCGAAATGATTCCGGAAGATCGAGATCGACCCGTAGGGAACGATGCGGTCGTCGGTACCGTACAGGAGCAGGATGGGACAGGGCTTCTGCGGGAAGTTGATCGGTCCGTCCATCGAGAACACCGCACCCGCAAAGGCCATCACGCCGGCATAGTTGAACCAGCCGGGCAGCACCTGTGCGGGCTCCTTCCCGTTGAGGATTTCCCATTCCGCCTGCAGGGCCGTGATTGCGCCTGCGGAGGAGCCGCTGACGATGATGCGGTCCGGGTCGATGCCCAGCTCTTCGGCGTGCTCCAGCAGGTAATTCGTGGCGGCGTACAGGTCGTCCACGGCCATCTGGATGGCATCGCGCAGCAGCGGCAGCGTTGACAGGCTGGTTTTCAGCGTCTTGCCTTTCAGGCCCAGCCGGTAGTCAATAGCGACTACGTGATAGCCTTCGTCGGCGAGCCGGCGGTACCAGTGGCGGTCGTCCGGGTGGTTGCGCACGCCCATGAGGAAGGCGCCGCCGAATGCGTGGACGACCACCGGTTTGCGGAGCGTGTCGGCGCAGGGTCCCGCATCCGGGGCGGCCCGGTAGAAGTCCAGCAGCAGCTCGCAAGTGTCGCGCTGCGCGAAACGGTAGGTCGCGTCGGGACGGGGGACATCCGGGGTTTCGACGATGGGCCGCATCTGCGCCCGGACGAGGCAGCAGGAGCTGGCCAGCAGGAGGAGGAGAGATATCAGGCGTTTCATTTCAACTGAAAAAAGTGGTTTCGGAACGGGCCTCGGCATAAAGCCGGGTTAGTTGCTCCCCGAGCGGGCCCAGAAGTTCCTCCACGCGGGGGAGGGCCATCCCGGTCGGCTCCGGGATGACCTGGCGTTCGCGCATCAGCGCAAATACCCGGTCATAGTCCAGCTGCCGGCTGCGAAGCAGCTCCGCGGCGATGCTCTTTTCGTGGCGCACAAGCGCGAGCAGCAGGTGGGTGGGGAAGATTTCATGGCCGCCCTGCTTGAGGGCTTCGTAGGCGGCGCCCCCCACGAGGGCGGCCGCCCCGCGCGTCGGCCGGATCAGCGCCTGGTCCTGCCAGGGCACCGGCCGCTCATCCATGACCCGGGCATCGACGGCCTCCTTGAGGGCGTCCAGATCTATGCCGCAGGCCGTCAGGATGCGGCATGCTTCATTGTCCCGGTGGCGCAACAGGCCCAGCACGAGGTGGTCCGCACCGACACCGTAACTGCCGGTGCGCATGGCCTCGTCCCGGGCGTAGCAGAGGATGGTCTGCAGGTCAGTCGAAAACTTGATTTCCATCGGGCTAAATTATGTACAAAAATAGCAAATTAATCGAATATTTTAGTTATTTTTGCATGTTTAGAACTACAGCATATTTATGGATGAGGTTAAGAATCCTGAGGAGATTCAGGAAGAAGTGAAAGGAATCATCGAACCGGTCGAGATCGACCACGAGATGCGCACGGCATACATCGACTACTCGATGTCCGTGATCGTCTCGCGCGCCCTTCCGGATGCCCGGGACGGACTGAAGCCCGTGCAGCGCCGCGTGCTCTTCGGCATGGACGGCCTGGGCCTGAGCTACGGCGGCCAGACCAAGAAGTCGGCCCGTATCGTAGGTGAAGTGCTCGGCAAGTTCCATCCGCACGGCGACTCCAGCGTGTATGACGCCATGGCGCGCCTCGCACAGCCGTGGAACCAGCGCTATCCGCTGGTTTTCGGCCAGGGCAATTTCGGATCGATGGACGGTGATCCCGTGGCCGCCATGCGATATACGGAAGCAAAGCTCGAAAAGATGGCGGAAGACGTCCTGGCCGACCTGGACAAGGACACCGTCGACATGACACTGAACTTTGACGACTCCCTCCAGGAGCCGACCGTGCTGCCGACCAAGCTTCCGCTCCTGCTGCTCAACGGATCCGCGGGCATTGCCGTCGGCATGGCCACGAACATGGCTCCGCACAATCTGGGCGAGGTCTGCGACGCCATCTGCGCCTATATCGACAACCCCGACATATCCACCGAGGAGCTCATGGAGTACATCCAGGGTCCCGATTTCCCGACCGGCGGCATCATCATGGGCCGCCAGGGCATCATCGACGCATACAACACCGGACGCGGCCGCGTCGTGATCCGTGCCAAGACCGAGATTGAAGAGGGGGAGAACGGCCGCGAGACCATCGTCGTGACCGAAGTCCCGTACATGGTCAACAAGGCCGACATGCTCTCCCGCATCAGCGAAATGGTGCATGAGAAGAAGATCGAGGGCATCTCCGACATCCGCGAACTGTCCAACCGCGAGGGGCTCCGCATCGAGTTCCAGGTGAAGAAGGAAGCCAACGCGAACGTCGTCCTGAACACCCTTTTCAAATACACCGCGCTGCAGAGCAGTTTCTCCATCAACAACGTGGCCCTCGTGGGCGGCCGTCCCCGGACGCTCTCCCTCAAGGAGATGCTGGCCCACTTCATCGACTTCCGCCACGAGGTGGTGGTCCGCCGCACGAAGTTCGACCTGGACAAGGCGCTCAAGCGCGCCCACATCCTTGAGGGCCTGCTCAAGGCCATCGACGTGATTGATGAGATTATCGCCATCATCCGCTCCTCCGAGAGCGTTGACGATGCCAAGACCCGGCTCATGTCCACCTTCGGTTTCGACGACATCCAGGCCGCCGCCATCGTGGAGATGCGTCTGAGACAGCTCACCGGCCTCGAGAAGAACCGCCTGCAGGCGGAATACGACGAGCTGGAGAAGTTCATCGCCCGCTGCCGCGAGATCCTCGGGAGCGACGCCGAGCAGCTTGCAATCGTCGCGCAGGAGACCTGCGAGCTCAAGGCCCGTTACGGCGATCCCCGCCGCACGGAGATCACCCTCTCCGAGGACGAATTCAACCCCGAGGACTTCTACGCCGACGAGGACGTCGTGATCACGATCTCCCACCTCGGCTACATCAAGCGCACCGCCCTCACCGAGTTCCGTACCCAGGCCCGCGGCGGTGTCGGCAAGAAGGCCAGCGCCACCCGCGACGAGGATTTCATCGAGCACATCTACGTGGCCAACATGCATTCCACGATGCTCTTCTTCACCGACAAGGGCATGTGCTACCGCCTCAAGGTCTACGAACTGCCGGAAGGCACCCGCACGTCCAAGGGCCGTGCCGTGCAGAACCTGCTCTCCATCGACCCGGAGGATCGCATCCGCACCTACCTGAATGTCCGCTCCATCGAGAATCCGGAGTACACGGACAACCATTTCGTGATTCTCGTCACGAAGCGGGGCGTCGTCAAGAAGACCAACCTGACGGAATATTCCAACCGCCGCAGCCGCAACAAGGGCATCATCGCCATCGGCATCCGCGAAGGCGACGAACTGCTCGACGCGCTCCTTACGGACGGCGCACACGAGATCATGATCGCCGCCCGCAAGGGCCGCTGCTGCCGCTTCGGAGAGGCGGAAGTCCGTGCCATCGGACGCAGCGGGTCCGGTGTCCGCGGCATCAGCATCGACGATGACGACGAGGTCGTCGGCGCCATCTCGGCGAACCCGGGCGCGGAGGATGCTGCGGCCCATACCGTCCTGGTAGTCAGCGAGAACGGTTATGGCAAACGCTCCGACCCCGGCGAGTACAGGCTTACTTCCCGCGGCGCCAAGGGCGTCAAGACGATCAATATCACCGACAAGACTGGCCCGCTTGTTGCAATCAAGAGCGTGACCGAAGAGAATGACCTGATGATCATCACCAAATCCGGCCTGACGATCAGAATGGCCGTCTCGGACATCCGGGTTGCCGGCAGGGCCACCCAGGGTGTGAGACTGATCAACATCCGGGAGGGAGATGCAATCGCCGCGGTGTCACCGGTCGCCAAGGCGGAGGAAGGTCTTCCGGATGATGCGCCGGAAGCGGAAACGGAAGTGACCGAATAAGACTTTATGATAATTAATTTTAACTATTAACAATAACCCGATGAAAAAGTTTGTTGCAATCCTCGCAGTCGCCGCCACCATGTGCGCGGCGAATGCACAGGCGCAGAACAAGGATGTTGCTGCCGCCAAGGCCGCCGTCGAGAAGGCTCAGGCTGCCGCTGAGAATCCGAAACAGAACACCAAGATGGCCACGTGGATCAAATATGGCGAGACCCTCGTGAAGGCCCATGCCGCTCCCACCGGCAACGCCTGGGTCGGCATGTCCGCCCAGGAATTCCAGGTCCTGGCCGCCGGCGAGCGTCCGACGGGCGAGAGCCAGGTCACCGTCGGCGGTGAGCCGATGATCAAGCGCTCTTACGTGGGCAAGAACCTGTACTTCAACCAGGCCGGCCAGCTGGCCGCGTACGAGGTCACCCAGCCGGTGGTCGCCGACGCTCTGGACAAGGCTGTCGAAGCCTATGCCAAGGCTGCGGAGCTCGATCTGAAGGGCTCCAAGACCAAGGATATCAAGGCTGCCCTCGAGGACATCGCCTCCAAGTACACCGACGATGCCTATATGGCCTATACGCTGGGCAAGACCGCTGACGCCTCCGTTCTCTTCGAGAAGGCCGCCAAGGCTTCCGCCACCGCTCCGCTGAACGTCGTGGACACCTCCGCCATCTACAATGCCGGCTACACCGCATGGGCCCTCCAGGACTGGGGCCGCGCCCGTACCTTCCTCGAGAAGTGCGTGGATCTCGGTTACTTCGAGAAGGGCGAGGTCTTCGCCAAGCTGGCCGACGTGGCCAACGGCTTTAGCGACGCAGCCTCCGCCAAGCGCTACCTCGAGTCCGGCATCCAGCGTTTCCCCGAGAACCAGAGCGTGCTGATCGGCCTGATCAACTACTATCTCAGCAGCGGTGACGACACCGCCCGCCTCTTCGAACTCTTCGAGAACGCCAAGCGCAACGAGCCGGACAACGCTTCCCTCTACTACGTGGAAGGCAATGCCCGCAAGAAACTCGGTCAGAACGAGGAAGCCCTCGTTGCCTACGAGCAGGCCGTGAAAGTGAATCCCAACTACGAGTGGGGCTACATCGGCAAGGGCGTGCAGCTGTACGACATGGCCGTCGAGCTCCAGGACAAAGCTTCCCAGGAGATGGACGACGCCAAGTACATGGCGCTCATGGGCGAATTCGAGAAGTGCCTGAAGGGCTGCATCGAGCCGTTCGAGAAGGCTTTCGAGCTGGTCCAGGACAACGGCATCAAGGGCAACATCGCCGAATACCTCAAGAACGCCTGCTTCCGCTTCCGCAGCGAGAGCGAGGAGTTCCAGGCCAAGTACGACAAGTACAGCGCCTTCACGGCCGGCGAGTAATCCCGCTAGTCCTCGATCCCGCAGCTGTCCTTGACACGCTGCCAGGTCGAGATCATATTATCGAAATCTGATGGAGTGAGCCAATCGTCCCGGCGGTTGGCCCACTCTTTTACGAATAGGGTGGCATAGCTGTCGGGCAGCAGACGCTCCGGCAGGGTGCACCACAGGAAGCGCAGTTCCGGTTCCAGCATGCGTTTGCTGCCCGTGACCGGGTCCCGGACGAAGCGGAGCGTGGCGGCAAGTCCCAGCCGCGAATTGATGATGCTCATGTTGGAGATCGCGTTGCCGAGCGAATAGATCACCGGCACGCCCCGGATGTGCGTGGTGTCCTGCACCACGTGCGGGTGGGAGCCCACGACGGCGTCCACCCCTTCCGACACCAGCCAGCGGGCCCAGGAGTCCTGCGTGGCGTCGTGCAGGAGCTGGTATTCCGTGCCCCAGTGCGGCAGGGCCACGACGAAGTCGGCCCCGCGGTCCCGGGCGGTCCGGATGGCGGCGGACACTTCCTCCTTGCGCATGTAGTTGACTTTCGGCCATTCCCGGTCGGGACCGGTATTGGTTCCGTAGGTAAAGTTGACCAGCGCAATCCGGATCCCATGCCGCGAGAGCATCAGGGGATAGGTCTGTGCGAACTCCTCCGGGTCCCGGGCGGCGCCCGTCTGCAGCACGCCCAGCGAATCGCGCAGGGTCCCGTACACGTCCAGCGTGCGCTGCAGGCCGCGCGAGCCGCGGTCAAGAACATGGTTGTTGCCCGTCAGGAAGACGTCGATCCCGCAGTCCTCCGCGGCATACCAGGCGTAGTAGTCCGGCGTGGAAAAGGCCGGATAGCCGGCATACGGCTCCCCGCCGAGCGGAAATTCCATGTTGGCGACCGCGAAGTCCGCCTCCCGCAGTGCCGGGGTGATCCGTTCCAGGAAGGGGCGGTGGTCGCGCTCCAGCTGCTTGGCATGCATCATCACGTCGCCGATCACGATCATGCTCACGGTGTCCGGCGCGTTCAACATCGCTTTCGGGAACGGGATTTGATATGCTTGGGAGAAGAATGGATAAACAGGCTGCTGCGCAAGCGCCGACGGGACGGCGGACAGCAGCAGGAAGAGGGGTATCAGTCTGGGCGCTTTCATAAAGTTGTGCAAATATAAGACTTTTTGTATTTTTGTAAGTTAAATATGAGGAAGACAATTATCATAGGAATGCTGGCCGTGTCGGCCTGTCTGTTGGCGGGATGCGATTTCTTCCGCGCTGTCGCCGGGCGTCCCACGTCGCATGAGATCGAGGCCAAGCGCAAGCTCATCGCCATGGAGGTCGAGGCTTCGCAGCCTTCCGTCGACACCGTCCGGATGGAGCAGCCGGCGGGCTCGGCCGCCCCTTCCGACCCCGCAGAGCCGGCAGCCGCGCCTGTGGAGACACCCGCTGCGCGCCCTGTCTACCTGCGTGGCATCAGGATGAACGCCCGCCCGGCCGCCAGTTTCGGGTCGTCCCGCCCGGCATACCGCTACTACGTGATGATCGGCACGTTCGGCAGCCGCGACAACGCCGTCCGGCAGGCCGGCAAGGCCCAGACCGCCGGCTATCCGGCCACCTTGATTCCGCTCGGCGGCCAGCTCACCGGCGTGGGCGTGAGCGGCTCCGACGACCTCGGCGCCGTCGTCGCCTCGCTGGAAAGACTTCGTTCCGAGGCCTTCTGTCCCAAAGACGCCTGGATCCTCCATATCGAATAGCCATGAGAAGGATCCTGGCCTGTCTGCTCGCTTTTCTGCCTTTGTCCGTTTCCGCCCAGTTCCGTCCGTCCTACGGCGCACTGGAGGACAGTGAGGCCGTGGCCGCGATGAAAGAACACGTGGGATTTCTCGCCTCCGCCGCCCTGGAGGGCCGCAAGGCCGGCTCGGACGGGGAGTGTGAAGCCGCCGGGTACGTCACTGACAAGTTGGCTTCCTACGGCCTGGAGATCTTCAGCGGCAGCGAGGGCGATCTTTTCGGCCTGAAACGCGAAAGCGGCGACACCCTCACCTCCCGCAACGTCCTCGCCGTCATTCCCGGATATGACCCGGCCCTGCGTGAGCAGTATATCGTCATCGGCGCCCGTCTGGACAATCTTGGCACGATGACCTACCCTGTCGACGGCGTTCCGCGCGAGCGCATCTACTACGGCGCCAACGGCAACGCTTCCGGCCTCGCCGTCCTGCTCGAACTGTCGCGGATGCTCGCCCGCAGCAGCATCCTGCTGAAGCGTTCCGTGATCATCGCCGCTTTCGGCTCCTCGCTTGAGACCGGTGCGGGCGCCTGGTATTTCCTGAACCGGTCGTTCCCGCAGACGGACCGCATCGCCGCCATGATCAACCTCGACATGCTCGGCACAGGGTCGAACGGGTTCTACGCCTACACGGCTTCCAACCCCGACCTGAACACCCTGCTGGAACAGGTGGCCGCCACGCTGCAGCCCGTCGTGCCCGAGGTGGTCGCACTGGAGCCCGTGTCCTCCGACCATCGCATCTTCTACGACAAGCAGATTCCCTCCGTGTTCTTCACGACCGGGCGTTACCCTGAATACAATACCGACCGCGACACCCCGTCCATCCTTGAGTACGACGGCATGGAGCGCGAACTGGAATACCTTTACAACTTCACTGTGGCCCTCGTGAACGGCCGCAGGCCCGAATTCCGCCGGGAGGAGGCGGGCAAGGACGATGTCCTGAAGGGCGTGGTGTCCTTCTTCGACTGCGACGTCAAGCCCAGTTTCTTCCGGTCCAACGATCCGGCCGACTTCCTGTCCCGCTGGGTCTACTCCTACCTGCGCTACCCGCAGAGCGCGATCGACGAGGGGGTGCAGGGACGTGTGCTCGTGGATTTCATCATCGACGAGAAGGGCAAGGTCGGGCAGGTGAAGGTGGCCCGCGGCGTGGATCCCCGGCTGGACGCCGAGGCCGTGCGCGTAATTTCCGCTTCGCCCGACTGGAAGCCGGGCATGGTGCGCGGCAAGAAAGTGAAGACCGCCCTGTCGGTCTACGTCGAATTCAGATTGGAGCGAAAGAAGAAAAGATAGATATGGACTACGATTTCAAATCGATTGAGCGCAAGTGGCAGGCCCGCTGGGCCGCCGAGAAGACCTTCCGCGTGGTGGAAGACCCCGCGAAGCCGAAATTCTACGTATTGGATATGTTCCCCTATCCGTCCGGCGCCGGACTGCACGTGGGGCATCCGCTGGGTTACATCGCCAGCGACATCATCTCGCGCTACAAGCGCTTGAAGGGCTTCAATGTCCTGCACCCGATGGGCTACGATGCCTTCGGCCTGCCGGCCGAGCAGTACGCCATCCAGACGGGCCAGCACCCGGAGTTGACCACCGCGAAGAACGTGGCCCGCTACCGCGAGCAGCTGGACCGCATCGGCTTCTCGTATGACTGGGACCGCGAAGTCCGCACTTGCGATCCCGCCTTCTACAAGTGGACGCAGTGGGCCTTCCTGCAGATGTTCGACAGCTGGTATGACCCGGCCCTGGATCAGGCGCGCCCCATCGCCGAACTTGTCTCGAAATTCGAGTCCACGGGCTATGAGGACGTGACTCCGGAGCAGTGGAAGGCCGCTTCGGACAAGGAGAAATCCGACATCCTCATGCGTTACCGCATCGCCTATCAGGGCGAGACCTCCGTCAACTGGTGCGAAGGCCTCGGCACCGTGCTGGCCAATGACGAAGTCAAGGACGGCCTCAGCGTGCGCGGCGGCTTCCCGGTGGAGCAAAAGAAGATGACCCAGTGGCAGCTGCGCGTGTCGGCCTACGCCGGCCGCCTGCTCGACTCGCTTGAGAAGCTCGACTGGTCCGACTCCCTCAAGGAGATGCAGCGCAACTGGATCGGCCGTTCCGAAGGCACGGAGATGGTGTTTGACACCGTCTGCGACGGCCGGCGGCTGCCGGTCACGATCTTCACCACCCGCGCTGACACCATCTTCGGCGTCACTTTCATGGTCCTCGCCCCCGAAAGTGAACTGGTCGAAGCCCTGACTGCGGACGACCGCAAGGCCGAAGTGGCGGAGTACCTCCAGTACGTCAAGAAGAAGACCGAGCGCGAACGCATCGCCGAGACCCGGACGGTCACCGGCGTGTTCGCCGGCTCCTACGGCATCAACCCCGTCACCGGGGAGAAGGTGCCCATCTGGATTTCCGAATATGTCCTCGCGGGCTACGGCACCGGCGCCATCATGGCCGTGCCGGCGCACGAC
>CAJOMY010000008.1 GCA_905235775.1 uncultured Bacteroidales bacterium
CCATATGAACGGCTTCCGGAACGGGACTCAGGCACTGTCCATCAGCCGGGCAGCGGCATCGTAGGAAAGGCCCGTCACCCTCGCCAGCTGGTTGATGTTGCTGCTGAACCGAAAGCGAAGTTGCCGGAGCATCTCTATCTGCTCCGATACCGTCAAAGCGGAAAAGGAATCCTTTCCGAAAAGCGTCCGGCATAAATCCGGCAGCACAGACAGGATCGTCTGGTCCCGGAAGGACGGCAACTCCGTTTCGCCGGAGTTGAGCCGATTCTTTGCCTTGGAGGAACTGGCCAGGAAGTAATTCATACGCCGGGGTGTCCTGAACAATTCTTCCACATACTTGACGTTCAGATATGACTCCGGAAGGATATAACCCTCTTCGCAGAGAAGCCAATCAGCAGGAAGGTCGATGGCACAGTGCAAGATACGTCTCCTGGCACGGACGGACATATCTCCCAAACGGCAGCCTTTGACCGGGGACGCATTGAAGAAGGCTCCGCCGCTTCCCCAGGGATATTG
The DNA here is from genome assembly GCA_905235775.1 of uncultured Bacteroidales bacterium. Taxonomy (GTDB): domain Bacteria; phylum Bacteroidota; class Bacteroidia; order Bacteroidales; family UBA932; genus Cryptobacteroides. The sequence goes on from CAJOMY010000008.1 coordinate 517, forward strand.
GGAAGGATGCGAACAAATATTGGCGGCCACGCAGTTCATCTGGACATATGCGATGACCCTTTCCAGTGCCTCCTGGTCGTCTCCGGCAGAGATCTCTTTCAGGTCCACCCCGTTACGCCGCAGAAATTCCTGCAAACCGTATTTTCGTTGCACATAACGCGCGTAGCGCATCTTGAATCCGTGGATGAAGGCGAGCACGTCCTCCCGAGTCCCATAAACCACAAAATGCACATGGTTGGACATCAGGATGAAAGCGAGGATAATCACCGCAGACCTGCTCACCTGCGCAGCAAGCAGGTTCATCCCGGCTTTGAAATCATCCTCTTCCCGAAACCACAAACTGTCTTCCAGGTGATCGGTGGTCACCAGCCAAATTCTTTTTTCGTTTCTCATTGTTATCGTTTGTTTATAATGTCTTCGCGTGCATATGGGTCCCAAAACATGGACGGTATGCACGATATCGGCCGTATTCGTTCATACCGGTCCCGGAAGTGGGACGTTATGAACGGTCCTTCGGATGCTATAGCGCGTGCAGCCGGTCCTCAACGGCACGCAGGCGGGAGAGGAGTTCGGGCCAGGAGGGGGATTCTCCGTAGATGAACTGGTCCTGCATGGACTGGTAATCCCCGGCCCAGAGGGGCAGCAGGTCCTCCGGCGGAAGGATCCGCAGGCGGTCGGGCGTGTGGCCGGCGTAGTCGATGCCGCGGATGGCGTTATAGACGCGGCGGTGCTCCACGAGCGCGTCGTATAGTTCCCGGTCCTCCAGGGCCCGGTCCAGCCAGCCGGTCTCCGCGAGCCGCCAGATGTCGTAGAGGTGGCGGGACATCCGGCGGTGCCGGGGATGGTCCTTCTGGAACTCCTCGTGCAGCAGGAAGATCTTCTCCAGCACGGTCCGGGTGGGAACGACCGTGGGGATGGCCGTGGGCACGTAATCGATCACCGGGGAGAGCTCGACCGCAAAGGGGCGGATCTCCCGGACCTCGCGGGGCTCCCGGGGGCTGCGGCTGCTGAACTCCACCCGCACGTTCTCCTGGATGTAGGGATCCTTGGGGAGGACGCTGTGGTAGTGGACCAGCAGCACGGTGGGGTCGGCGTCCGAATCCCGGCGGGGGACGAACTCCACGACGCTCTGCTCCGCGCCATAGACCCACAGGGCGGAGGAGAACTCCGCGACCAGTTCCTCCTGCACGTACTTGCGCGCAAGCTTGCGGATGCGGTCCCGGGCGGAGCGGGTCTCCCCCGTGAGTCCGAAGAAGGACTTGTCGAAGGAGATACCGACGTCTTCGGAGAAGCGCTCCGTGATGCCCCAGGCCTTGCTCAGCGAGGTCCCGCCCTTGAAGGTGAGCGCGTCGGAGCAGCGCAGGTTGAACAGCGAGAGGATCACGTGGCAGACCCACCAGTCCTTCTCGGCGGCCTTGGGGCTGACGTTTTTCGCCTCCTTGATCTCTTCAAACAAGCTGATCTTCGCATCATCCGGGAATTTCCAGAAATCAATCGAATCTGCCATGACCTTTATAAATATCCAGTATAATATGTCTGATCCAGGACGGAGTGTTTCTGAGATCGTCCCGGATCTCCTCGTAGGGAACGTCCGCATACGCCCGCCTCATCCCGTCCAGGTCGAACTCCCACAGGTCCCGCCGGCCGATGTCATTGAGGGCGATGACGGTCAGCATGATGATTCGGGAGCGGTAGTTGAACACCTTGGGGGAGACATGGTAAAGCACGATGGGGCGGAATCCCTTGTAGAAATGGATGCGGCGCGAGGGGCCGTCCGTCACATAAACGGGATTCATCACCACCTGCTCCGACAGGCCGAGGGCATTCTGCGCCGCGCCCGGGCAGGGACCCGTCCGGAACCCGTCCCGCCGGGCATATGCCTCCAGCACCGCGTCGGAACTGGCCGGGAGTTTGCCCATGCCCCACCGGCTCTCACGCGGGTAGCAATACAGCCCCCGTTCCATCCGCATCAGCACATCGGCCTGCACCAGGCGCTGCAGCGCCTTGGAAACGGCCTTGTCCGTGCCGCACTCGAAGAAATCCGACGGGAAATAGACCTTGCCCTCTCCGCCGGCCTTGACCATCTGCATGATTCTGTCTTCCGTACTGACCATACACATTCATTTTGTCGCAAATCTAAGCTATTTTTGCGACAAAACCAAACCGGTCCGATATTTGCGCGGATGCGAAAGATTTTGCATCTTTGCGCCATGAACAAACCGTTAGTCCTCTCCCTGCTGGCCGGCTGCCTGATGGTGCCGACGGCGGTCTGCGCGCAAGTCGTGTACGTTCCTGAAGGAATCCACTTCCAGGCCCCTTCCGTGCCCCAGTTCATCGAGTTCGCCGGCCAGACTTACCGTTTCGACCGGCCCGACCTCTATGAGCGCATGGACCGGGAGCTCATCGCCTTCACCTACGGCCACACGAATTCCGTGCTGATGCTCAAGCGGGCGGAGCGGATGTTCGCCATCGTCGAGCCGATCTTGAAGAAGAACGGCGTCCCGGAGGACCTGAAGTACCTGATGGCCATCGAGTGCAACCTTGATCCCAAGGCCGTCAGTTCGGCCGGTGCGGCAGGGCCCTGGCAGTTTCTGCGGACCACCGGTCGCTCCTACGGCCTGGAGATCGCGGACGAGGTGGACGAGCGCTACAACATCGAGAAATCGACCGAGGCCGCCTGCAAGTATCTCCTGGAGGCTTACGGGAAATACGGCGACTGGATGACCGTGGCCGCGAGCTACAACGCCGGCCAGGGCAGCATCTCCCAGCGCATCGCAAACCAGCGACAGCAAAGGGGTATGGACCTGTTCCTGCCCGCGGAGACGTCCCGCTACATGTTCCGCATCCTGACGGCCAAGTATTTCATGGAGAACCCGGAGGAATTCGGCTTCCACGTGGAGCCGGGCGAGGCCTACACCTACCCCGCAACGAAGGAGACCGTCTCCGTCAGCACCGCCATCCCGAACCTGACGGACTTCGCCGAAGAGCACGGAACCACCTATTTCTTCCTGAAAGAAGCCAACCTCTGGCTCCGCAGCGACAAGCTGACCAACAAGGCCGGCAAGACCTACAAGATCGTCATTCCGGACACCCAATAGTCATTCCGGACTTGATTCGGAATGACTATGGAGAGCGGCTAACGAAGGTCGGTGACGACCCAGCCGGAGTCGAGCCCGGCGGTGTCAAAACGGAAGGGTGACAGGTCGTCGGAGAGGGGCAGATAGCGCAAATCGGTGATTTTCAACTCGGAGAGCGCGTCGCGGTAGGCGGCCAGCTCAGCAATTCCCCCCGCCGTCTCGATATAGACTTCCTTCGAGGCGGGGTCCACGGTCCAGCGGGTCTGTCCGTCGCAATAGATTTCCATCCCGTTGCCGGCGGCCCGATAGCACTCCCCCTGGATGAGCAGGACGCCCGACAGCTTCACGGGCAGGTCTTCCGTGTAGGTGCAATCGTAGTGCAGGCTGATGCGGTCGGTCTGCAGATGCGCCGCGATCGCGTCGATCTGCGACTGGGCGGCCGCCGCGAGCGGCAGCAGCAAGGTCAACAGCAAGGTCAACAGCAAGGTCAACAGGAAGAGGAGCCGTCTTTTCATTTCACTTCAACGCATTTGCCGCTCTCTACATACCAGATGCAGGCGCTCGCTATCTCATAGCCAAGTTCGTGCCAGAGACGGGCGTAGCGCAACAACTGGAAGCGGTAACTCTCCTTCTCGGCGCCGAACTTGTAGTCCACGATGGTGGCCGACCGTCCCCGCAGGATCACGCGGTCCGGGCGCTCGAGCCGGCCTGTGGCGTCAAAGAGGTCCGCCTCGTTGAGGATCTCCACGCCGTCGAGCGTCCCGGGGAACCATTCGGGATGCGCGGCGATGCCCTCGCCCAGCAGCTGACGGGCCTTTTCTCCGCCGGCGGCGTCCAGCCGGCCGTCACGCACGGCAGCGCTGACCGCGGCATCGAGTTCGTCCGGCGTCCGGACGGCGGATAGGATGTCGTGCAGGAAGATGCCCCGCAGGCGGGGTGACGCGTCAATCCCGACCCGGCCGTCCGCACCGAAGAAATCCTCCGCATCCTGCGAGGGCGCAAGGCGCGTGCCCAGGGCGAAGGAAGGGTAGGCCCCCGGAAAGTCCTGCTCCTGCAAGAGCGCCGCTTTCCGCGCCATTTTCGTGAAATCATAGGGCACCCCGCTGCGGAATGTCTCCTGGCCTCCGACGAAAGCATACAGGAGCTCGGCGAAGTTGCCGAAGTCCGGTTTGCCCTTGGCCACGGACTCCCGGCATTTCTTGGAGGGAATGCAGGAGATGACGTGCAGGGACTTGGCGGCACGCGTGAGCGCCACGTAGAAGACATTGAGGTTGTCCACCAGCTGGAGCCGCCGCTCTTCCCGCTCCGCCCCGTCGAACAGGCTGTCCTGCGTCGAGCCGGTCAAATCGACGGGGTAGATGCCGGACACCTCCTCCCCGAGCGGGGTCCCCCGGCCGTCCAGACGGCACCAGTGCACCCCGTGCCGGTACAGTTCAACCTGCTCTGCATACGGGAAAATCACATGCGGGAACTCCAGGCCCTTGGATTTGTGGATGGTCAGGATGCGCACGGAGGCGGCGTTCTCGGGCGAGCCGATCCAGATGTCCTTCTCCTCCCAGTGCCTGAGATAGTAGCGAAGGTTGTTGCCGTTGGTCTGCACCCAGCCTTGCAGGTCGTCCATGAAGGCCTGGATATAGAGGACCTGGCCCTCGAAGGAAGCCGGGTCGGCGGCGCGCATCGAGCGCAGCAGCTCCTCGCAGAAGTCCACCAGCGAATGGTACTCGGCCGGGAACTCCAGCTGCATCGAATCGGCCAGGAACCTGCCCACGGCGTCGTCCGGATTGTCATAGCAGCTGAGCAGGGAGACCAGCCGCCGCACCACGACGGAAGACTTCAGCGACAGGGAGTCGTCCGAAATCACGGGAATCCCGGCTCCGATGAGACGGGCGGCGATCTCCGCCCCCTCCCGCTTGCCGCGCACCAGCACGGCGATATCGCCCCACCTCGCCCCGCTCCCGTGCGCCTGCAGGACCGAAGCCTGGACGGCGGCGAGCTGGTCGTCGCAGAAGCTCACCTGCACGCAGCCCTCCTGCGGCTCGTCCGAGCGCGGGTACTGTTCCACGTCCGCATAGATGTCCGACAGGCCCAGCTGGCCGGCCGCATAGGGGAAGAAGCGGTTGTTGAAGCCGACCACGGCCCGGGAGCTGCGCCAGTTGTCCTGCATCGTCTCGACCTGCGCCTCGGGGAAGGCGGCGAGCACTTCGCTCCCCAGCAACTTCCAGTCGGAGTCGCGGAAGCGGTAGATGCTCTGCTTGACATCGCCCACGATGAGGCTCCCGCTCCCCTTGGACTCACTCTCGCGGAGCAGGGGCAGAAAGTTCTCCCACTGGATATGGGACGTGTCCTGGAACTCGTCCAGCAGGAAGTGTTCGTAGCGGACTCCTGTCTTCTCATAGACAAACGGGGCGTCGGAGCCGGCGATGATGTCCCTCAGGAGCGTGTTGGACTCGTCCAGGCACATCAGGTTCTTCTCCGCGAGCAGCGCGTCGAACTCCCGGTAGAATTCACCGGCCAGGCCCAGGCGGTAGATCTGATCCTGGAGAATGAAAGCCGTGTTGTACACCCGGTACCGGGACTCGAACAGTTCCGCGAGTTCCGGGGAGGCTGCAAGCGCCCGCTTGCCGGGCTTCTTGAGGGCTTTGCCCGGGGTGACCTCCAGGCCGAGCGCCTCCGCCTGCCGGTGGAAGTCCCGGATCACGGTCCGGCACGAGGAGCGGATCGCTTCCAGATGCTGCTTGTCAAAGGCCTCGCGGCCGGATATCCCATAACGCTCCGAGAGCTCGCGGAACTCGTCGTTCTTCAGCAATTTGCCGATCTCCTGCAGGCCCTCGTCCACCCGGTAACGGCGCCCCTGCCCGAGGGTATCGTCCAGGCTCGTGCGGATCCATTGCAGCAGTTCGCGGCTGTCTTCGGTCAGCGAATCCAGGATGCGGTCCATCGCCTCGGCGATCAGCGCATCCTTATCCAGCTCGATCTGGTAGTCGGCGAACTGCCCGACCTCCCGGGAGAATGCCTTGAGGGTCTGCTGGAAGAATCGGTCGATGGTGCTCACGGAGAAGGCGCCGTAGTCATGGAGCAGGTCCGTCAGCAGGGCCTGTGCCCGGGGATCGCTCCGGGACAGCTCCGAGAGATCCCGCAGGATCCGGCTCTTCATCTCCGCCGTGGCCTTGTTGGTGAAGGTCACGGCCAGGATATGGCGGTACGGATGGGGAATCCTGCTGTCGAGCAGCAGGTCCCGGTAGGTCTTGGACAGGCGGTAGGTCTTGCCTGACCCGGCACTGGCTTTGAGTATCTTCATCGGCCGCAGATATTTTTGAAGTCACACCACTGGCAGGTCTTCCCGTCCTCCGTCCGGCTGAAGGGGACGGACAGGTCGGAGATCTCGGCGAGCAGAGCGTGCAGGCGTTCTTCCATCCGGGAGAGGAAACGGTCGCAGAGCGAGACGCTCTCCACCTCCCGGACGAACAGGCGGGAGGTCTGATAGATCGAATTGACCACCCGGCTGCCGCCGGTGGCCGGATCACCCGCCACGAAGCGGTCGTATAGGTAAAGCTGGAGGGCGATCTTGGGCCGCTTGGCGTTGTCCGGGCCGAAGAGCCTGTCCACCACGGCGTCGGCATTCTCCTCCGAGATCAGGAAGTCATCGTCGGTGACCTTGCCGGTCTTGTAGTCCACCACGCGGACTTCGCCGGGATCCACGCTGTCCAGCCGGTCGATATAGCCGATGAAGCGGAAACCGTCGATCTCCATCTTGCGGACCGCCTCCAGGCCGAGGATCCGCAGGCTGTCCCGGCCGCGGCCGTCCAGCAGCTGCAGGTCGCGTCCGACCACCTGGCCGGCATAGCGGCAGACCAGGTCTTCGAAAATAATGTTGCGCCCGCTCAGCTCGAAGGTGTTCAAAACCTTCAGGATATTCTTGCGGACCGTCGTCCGGATGCGGTCGCCCCGCTGCAGGGAGGCCAGGTACTGTCGGGTAACCAGACCGCCGGGCACCGTGTAGAGTTCCTGCATCGTCCGGTGGAAAACATTGCCGATGTCGCCCGCCTCCAGCGACTCCGAGACTTCGTCCGCCTCCTTGAGGCCGCACACGCTGTGGTAATAGAACTGCGCGGGACAGGCGAGGTAGTTCTGCAGGGCGGACGCCGACAGGTATTTCTCCCGGAGGATGCACAGGTGCTCCTCCGTCTTGGGAACCGGCCCTTCCTCCGCGCCTCCGCCCAGTTCCGTCCGCAGGGCATAGCGGGTGATGCGGGCGCCGAAATGCAGGTCCAGCTGCTTGATGTAGCGGCTCTCCTCCCCGCCGCGGAGCCCTTCCGTGCGCGAATCGCAGAGCAGCCAGACGCGGCTGGAGCGCCGGATCATCCGATAGAAATAGTAGGCCCACACGGCGTCCTGGTATTCATAGGTCGGCAGTCCGAACCCCTTGCGGAGCTCCGCCGGAATGAAGGAAGCCGACACGTTGCGCCGCGGAAACACCCCCTCGTTGCAACTCAGCAGGATGATATTTTCGAAGTCCAGGGCGCGGGTCTCCAGGGGGCCCATGACCTGCAGGCCGCTGAGCGGCTCTCCGCGGAAGGGCACCGCCACGGTGGCGAGCAGTTTGCCCAACAGGCGGAAATACGTGGCTGGCAGGACCGCCAGGGAGCAATCACGCAGACGCCCCACGGCCAGGTAGTATTCGCGGATGAAGTCCAGCTCCAGCGCCATGCCGGGCACTCCGCGCAGGCTGTCCCCGAGCTCACTGAGCAGAGCCAGCTGGTAATCTTCGAGTGCACGGACGGCCTGCGGGTCCCGCTCGCCGGGGGCCTTCGCCACCGGCTGGAAGATCCGGTCGAAAAGGGGCATGCCGGACAACTCCTCCTGCGGGATATAGTAGCGGGCGGCCTTGCGGACGGCGGCGGCCTTCGCTTGTCCCTCCTCCCCGGCCAGCGTCTTGAAGATACTGTTGGAGAAGATGCTCCAGACCGGCCGATGATAGAAATACCACTGTCCGTCCTTCTCCCGCAAGTGCAGCTGCAGGGCGGCCACATCATCCATCAGGGCGCTCAGGGCGCTCCCGGACATCGGGTAGCCCATCGTCACGTTGACATCCGTGACCTCCGCCGGGAGGGAATTGAGGACAGGGATCAGCAGCCCCTCGTCGGGCAGGACCACGGCCGTCTCGAGGCCGCGGCCGCCCACTTGCTCCAGAATGGCGGGAAGCTGCTTGGCCTGGCCCACCCCGGAGGGGACGCTGAGCACGCGGATATCCGGGTCGGGCAGCCCTTCCGGGTCCGGCGCGAAGGCCTGGGGGAATTCCAGCACCTGTTGCGAAAGGAACAGGGACGATTTGTTGTGCGAATCGCTGATCCAGCCCGGGCCGTAATCCCAGCAGAACTCGGCCAGACGGGCGTCCCGCAGACGGCGCATCAGGCGCTTCTCGCATTCGTTGAGGGCGTTCAGGCCCACGAAAACAAAGCGGCGGACGCCGCCGAAACGCTCCTGCAACAAATCCGCGGCCGGGGTGTCCGAGAGCCGCTCCGCCAGCGTCCGGTAAACTTGTCCCTCGTAGGCCATCCCTTTCCCGCGCAGCCGGGCGCCGAAGTTCCGGTAGAGCGGCAGCAGGATATCCCAGATGCGCCGGAACTCCTCTTTATATTTTCCACCCGTGCGGAAATGGGACAGGAACTGCAGGATGGCCGCCACCTGCCCTTCCTCGAGGTACTCGAAGTCGTCCTGAAGCGCGCGGAAATCTGCAATGTTGGTAAAAAGCTTGTCCGGCTCGACCAGATATTTGTCCACGTCGTCGAAGTCCGACAGCAGCACCCCGCCCCAGAAGATGAAGTCGTCCAACTCCTCGGCCTTCGCGCCCGAGGCTTCGTAGAGGGGCTTGTAGCAGTCGTAAAGCTCCAGCAGCAGGTGGACCTGGTCCGTCTGCCGGGCGCCGGCCAGCTCGTAGAAGAAGTCGTTCATCGTGAAGATGGCCGGGGCACGCATCGGGCGGGCGGCCTGCGCCACGCATTCACCGAGGTATTTTCGGAAAAAGACGGCCGCACGCCGGTTCGGAAGGATGAAGCAAAGGCCATCCGTCCCGCCCGCGGAAAAGTAGTGCCGCGCCACCTGCTTGAGAAAAGGAGTCATACCGGACAAAAATAATCATTTCGTCCGTAGAATCCAATCCCCGCCCGGCCGCCGGAGCAGCAGGGAGGCGGACGGGAGTGCCGCCCCGGCGGTCAGTGTGCCGTCATAGACGGCGAGGTCATAGTTGGCGGCGAGGCTGGCGAGCGTGCCGTCCTGCGTGCCCAGCGCCGCGTAGTTGATGTTGGCCTCGTCGTTCACGGCAGCGCTGGTGTTCTTGTAGATCACGGCGATCTGATCGCCTGCGGCGAAGGTCTTTACGCCTTCATCGGTCAGGGACTTCGTCTCCGGGGAGAAGCCCACGGTGGCGGTCAGCGTCACGGTATTGCTTTCCCGGGTCGGGCCGGTCATTTTAACGTCCGTTAAATTGTCCGTTTTTTTGACCGGTCCCGATATCCGGAGAAAAAACAAAAGAACCGCTCTGGAAATATTTCAGAGTAGGTTTTGCGGTTTTTATAAAAAATATCTACTTTTAGGACGTTTAAATGACCTGTTTAAATCCCCCGCAAAATACATGTTTTGTACTGAATACACAAGCGTGGACGCACTTCCCGCATACTTTTCAAAAAAATATTATATTTGTAATTTGTATGAACGGGGAAAACGATTTTTCGCGTCTGGAGCTGCGCCTGCCCGCCTGCAGGAGCAATTACCGCTATTTTCGCGGCCTGCTCAGGCCCGCCACGAAGCTGCTTGTCCTCGTGAAGGCCAATGCCTACGGCCACGGTGCGGTGGAGTTTGCCTCCATGATGCAGCAGGAGGGCGCCGACTACCTGGCCGTGGCCTTGCCCGTCGAGGGGATGGAGCTGCGCCGCGCCGGTATCTCCCTGCCGATCCTGGTGCTCACGGCCGGGACGGACTTCAATGCCGGAATCATTGACAACCGCCTGGAGCCGGGCATCCCCAACCTCTATACCCTGGAGGCCCTGTGCGGCGAGCTGCGCCGCCGTGGCCTGCGGGATTTCCCCATCCACATCAAACTTGACACCGGTATGCATCGCCTGGGCTTCATGACCACCGAACTGCCGGCCCTGATGGATTTCCTGCGGGAACACGACGAGGTGCGCGTCAAGAGCATCTACTCCCACCTCGCCGCAGCGGAGGATCCGGCCGAGGATGCATTCACCCGGGGGCAGATTGCGATGTTCGAGCGGAATGCGCAGGCGCTCACCGACTTTCTCGGCTACCGCCCGATGTGGCACGTTCTCAACTCAGCCGGCATCGAGCGTTTCCCGGAGCACCAGCATGACATGGTGCGCCTGGGCATCGGCATCTACGGCATCAGCGCCCTGCCCGGCGTGCAGCTCGCGCCCGTCGCCTCGTTGAAGGTCAAGGTCCTGCAGGTCAAGCGCCTGAACTCCGAAGAGGATACCATCGGCTACGGCCGGCACGGACACGTCGCGCCGACCGGCACCGTGATCGCCACCATCCCCGTGGGCTACGCCGACGGCCTGGACCGCCACTTCGGCAACGGAGCCGTGTCCTTCAACGTGAACGGGCACCGGGCTCCCACCATCGGCAACATCTGCATGGACATGTGCATGATCGACGTCACGGGCATCCCCGGCGTGCAGGAGGGCGATACCGTGACCGTCTTCGGCGAGGATCCGACGGTCACGGAGCTCGCTGCCATCCTCGGGACCATCCCCTACGAGATCCTGACCTCGGTGCCCCGCCGCATCGAGCGGGTCATCCTGCGCAAGGGATAACTTTGCGTGACCTGTAATCGGCTGATTTCCTTATAGATACGAAATCCGTGGCACCCACTTTGGATACCACGGATTTCTGTTTTCGCTGATATACAACGAGTTACCGGTCACGCAACCGCCCCGGGGCGGGGGTCATTTTTACCAGCGGTCCTCGGAAGAGACGGTGAGCTTCTTGCGGCCGTGGGCGCGGCGGGACGCGAGGACCCGGCGGCCGTTCGGCGTGCTCATGCGCTCGCGGAAGCCGTGCTTGTTGACACGCTTGCGGTTGGAAGGTTGATAAGTCCTTTTCATATCTTCTATTTTTTAGTTTTCAGATTTTGGGAGGGCAAAGGTAATCTTTTCCGATTTCAATTACAAATTTTTCTGCAAAATATTCATCTTTCAACCATTCATCGACCCGCCAGGTCCGGATCTTTCCGGGCTCGACCCGGCATTTCCGGACGAGTTCCGCGATCTCGGCGTTGACGTCCCCGCCCTTGAGGCAGAGGATGCTGCGGCGGAATTTGCCCTTCACCCACGGATAGAACCGGTCCAGCGACGTGACCGCGCGGGAGACCACCCAGTCGAAGGGCCCCGGGAGGGTTTCGGCGCGGGCGTTGACGCAGGTGACGTTCTTCAGGCCCAGGCCATCGACGACGGCCTGCGCGACTTTGATTTTTTTGCCGATGGAATCGCAGAGGGTGAAATGCGCCTGCGGGAATTCCGTCGCAAGGGGAATCCCCGGGAAGCCCCCTCCGGTGCCCAGATCCAGGACCCGGGCACCGGAGGCCTTCACCCCCTCAGAGGGGATGGCCGGATAATCGCTGTCGCAATCCGGCGCCCACGCACGATACTCTGCAGGATAGTACCGGTGCCAGTACTCGGCGATGGCCAGCGAGTGGAGGATGTGGTGCTCGTACAACGTATCAATGTCCTTGCGGGACACGACGTTGATGCGCTCGTTCCACACGCGGTAAAGCGCAACCATCGGCTCGTATTGCTCTTTCGTATTCATTGTATCGCAGTTGCAGCAAAGATACAAAAAAACTGTGCGACCCAGAGGAAATCACCCGCGATAAAACGCAATTTTTAGTATATTTGTAGTCTATGATAAACACGTTTCTGCAAACACCCCCCATTCCGGCGGAGAAGCTCATGGAGCATGCCGACTCCGCCAAGCTTGCCCTGAACCAGTTCAAGGAGACGCTGGTCGCCGACCCCGCTACGGCCCTGCAGCAGCTCGGCCAGGATGCGCTTCAGTTCGGACTCAAGGTCATCGCAGCCCTGCTCATTTACATCGTGGGAGCGTGGGTCATCCGGCGCATCAAGAAATCCGTCCAGCGCCTGCTGGCCCGCAAGCAGACGGATGGGGCGATGAGCTCGTTCATCCTCAGCTTCACCTCCATCACGCTGAACATCATCCTCGTCATCCTCATTGTGAGTGCGCTCGGAGTTGACACCACCTCGCTGGCCGCCCTGCTGGCCGCCGGCGGCGTGGCCATCGGCATGGCCCTGAGCGGCACGCTGCAGAATTTCGCCGGCGGGCTGATGCTGATGGTTTTCAAGCCCTTCAAGGCCGGCGATTACATCGAAGCCCAGGGCTATGCCGGCACCGTCACCGAGGTCACCATCGTCGGGACGCACCTGACCACCATCGACAACCGCCGGGTGGTCCTGCCCAACGGGGCGCTGTCCAACGGCAACATCATCAACTACAGCAGCTTCCCGCTGCGCCGCATCGACCTCCCCGTGAGCGTGGAATACGGCACCGACGCCGCCGCCTGCAAGGAGAAGATCCTCGCCATCGTCCGGGAGGGCGAAGGCATCCTGGATGCGGGGACCCCCGGGGCGGCCGACCCCTTCGTGGCCGTGCAGAAACTTTCGGACAGCTCCGTCAACCTGATTGTCCGCGCCTGGGTGAAGAAGGAGGACTACTGGACCGCCCTGTTCGACCTCAACGAGCGCCTCTATACCGAGTTGCCGCAGGCGGGCTTCCAGTTCCCGTTCCCGCAACTGGACGTACACGTCCGGCAATCCGGACAATAGCGCCATGCAAAGACTCCTCCGACTCTATCGCGAATGGGCCGGCTCCGCGCCGGTTTCGACCGAGCTCCTGCCCCTGTCGGGCAGTGCCCGTCAGTATTACCGGATGAGCGGCGAGGGCGGCACCGTGATCGGGTGCATCGGCACCAATCCGGCCGAGAACCGCGCCTTCCTGACGATCGCCGCGCAGTTCTGCGCCGTCGGCCTCCACGCTCCGGCGCTGTACGCCGTGTCGGCCGACGGGATGGCCTATCTCCAGGAGGACCTGGGCGACGGGCAGCTCTTCGCGCTGCTCCGGCCCGCCCTGGCGGACGGCAGCTTTTCCCCGGAGCAGCTGGCCTGGCTGCACGACACGGTGGCCCTGCTGCCCGCTGTGCAGTTCAAGGTGGGAGCGGGCCTGGACTGGAGCGCCTGCTTCCCCGACCGGGCGTTCAATGCCCGGATGGTAGATTTCGATCTGAATTATTTCAAATACGATTTCCTCAAGCTCACGGGGCTGGAATTCAATGAGATCCGCCTGCAGGACGACTTCGACCGGCTGCGCGCGGACGCGCTGGAATTCGAGGGCGACACCTTCCTGTACCGCGACTTCCAGGCGCGCAATGTCATCATCAAGGACGGTGAGCCCTGCTTCATCGACTTCCAGGGCGGCCGGCGCGGCCCGGTGCAGTACGACCTGGCCTCCTTCCTGTGGAATGCCGGAACACATTTCAGCGCCGCACTGCGGCGTGAACTGGAAGGGGTGTATCTCCGCGCGCTGGACGCCTTCCGGCCGGTGGACGAGCCGGAGTTCTACCGCCGCTACCGCCTGCTGACGCTCGTCCGCCTGCTGCAGGAGACGGGCGCGTACGGTTTCCGGGGCCTGGTGGAGCGCAAACAGCTCTTCCTGGACTGCGTCCCGACGGTGCTCGGCTGCCTGCGCGAACTGACCGCCGAACCCTTCGGGCGCTATCCGTACCTGACGGAGCTGCTGCAGCGGCTCGCACATGACTGGGACGGCAGGACGATTCTGCCCGGGGTGGAGGTGGCCCTATGAAAGCGCTGATCTTCGCCGCCGGGCTCGGGACCCGGCTCCGTCCCCTCACGGACACGATGCCCAAGGCGCTCGTCCCCGTGGCGGGCGTGCCGATGCTCCAGCGGGTGCTGTGCAAGCTGCGCGACGCGGGGATCGACTCGTTCGTGGTGAACGTGCACCATTTCGCGGAGCAGATCGAGACCTTCCTCTCGGAACACGATTTCGGCGTGGACGTGGCCGTCTCGCGCGAGGAGCGGGAACCGCTGGAGACCGGCGGCGGCATCAAGCGGGCCGCCCCGCTGCTCGCTTCGCCGCAGGGGCGCTTCCTGGTACACAACGTCGATATCCTCAGCGACCTGGACGTCCGCTGGCTGCTTGCGCAGGACGACCCCGCCTCGCTGGCGACGCTCCTGCTCATTGACGCGCCCGCCGACCGCTGCCTGCTTTTCGACGACGGCATGCGGCTCGTCGGCTGGACCAACGTCCGCACAGGAGAGGTCAAGAGCCCGTATCTGCCGGACTTCGATCCGGCGAAGTACCGCCGCTACTCCTTCTGCGGCATCCACATCCTGTCGGAAGCCGTCTTCACGAAGATGGCCGCCTGGCCGGACAAGTTTTCCATCATCGACTTCTACCTGTCGGCCTGCGAGGCCGGCACGATCCGCGGCGTCGTGGCCCCGGACCTGCACCTGATCGACATCGGCAGCCCGGAGAAACTCGCCGAGGCGCAGCACGCGCCGTTTATTTAACGCGATTTTTCCCTATCTTTGCGGATCGTGAATTTATTGTCGCGCATAGTTTTTCCCGTGGCAGTGACGGCCTTTGCCGCCGCCGGGGTGTTCGATTTCGGCCGGGAACCGGTGCAGCGGCAGGTGACGGGAATCCATCGACAGGACCAGGATGACAGGCTTGAGGCCGGATCGCCGGTGCAGGATACGGTGATGTATCCCGTGGCGGGATACAAGCTGCGGCGCACCCTGTCGCTGGAGGAAATCACCGTGCGGGACACGTCGGCCGCGGAAGAGGAGCCGCAGGACACGCTGGCCGTGGCCGTCGATACGACGTCGCCGCGGCCGAGTCCGCGCGATTCGCTCAAGGCCCTGTTGGACTCCACCCTCTGGGACAAGCTTGACTCGATCTACCTTGCCGACTCCACGGCCCGGGCCAGGGCCGCCTTCGAAGCGTGGTACGCCGGGCTTTCCCGCCAGGAGCGCAGGAAATACGATATGGAGCAGCGCGTCAAGCTGAAAATGGCCCAGACCGACTCGCTGAACAAGGTCAAGGAGGAACGGAAGAATATCCGCGACAGCATCGCCGAGACCACCCCGCGCATCCTGGAGACCTATGCCATCCCCGACTCGCTGTACTACAAACGGCTCATCTCCTGGACTACGGATCCCGATTTCGGGAAAGTCAGACCTTTCGTCCCGGACACCAGCTACAATTACCGCTTCCACGACTACGCCTTCCAGCGCAAGGACGTGAACGCCACCTGGCTGGGCGTGGCCGGCTCACCGGTACAGCCCTACAACTGGTTCCACCGCCGCAGCGACGAGGGCGTGGAGTTTTATGACGCGCAGGAAGCCTGGAGCTTCTCGCACCGCACGCTGCCCCACTACAACACGAAAGTCCCCTACACGGAGCTGTCCTACTTCGGCACCCTCTTCGCCAAGCAGGCCAAGGAGTCAGACAACCTCCATCTCTTCACTACGCAGAACATCACCCCGGCGTTCAACTTCTCCCTGCTTTACGACCGCTACGGCGGCGGGGGCATCCTCGACCGCGAGGAGACGGTCAACAAGACCGCGGTCGTCCAGGCCAACTACCTGGGCAAGCGCTACACGATGCACGCCGGCTACATCTATAACATGGTCCGGCGACAGGAGAACGGCGGTATTCGCGACATCAGCATGATCCGCGACACCACCGTGGACTCGCGCGACATCCAGGTCGTGCTGGGCAATGCCCAGTCCAAGATCAAGAAGAACACCTTCTTCCTGGACCAGCAGCTGCGCATTCCGTTCACTTTCATCGAGCAGATGCGGGCGCGCCGCGACAGCACCTATGAATTCGATGCGGCGGGACTGAACCGCGACATCACGACCGCCTTCATCGGCCACAGTTCCGAATTCTCGACCTATACCCGCCAGTATACCGACGCCATCTCGGACGAATACGGCCGGGCCTTCTACAACGATGTCTTCCGCTACGGCTCCGCGAGTGCCGATTCGCTGCGTGTGATGCGTCTGGACAACAAAGTGTATCTCCGCCTGCAGCCCTGGTCGAGCGAGGGCGCCGTCTCGCGTCTCGACGTCGGCGTGGGCGACTACCTCAAGCACTATTACGACAGCACCACCGTGCGCCCGCTCACGCATGTGGAGAATTCGTTCTATCTCTATGCCGGCGCGGAGGGCCATCTGTTCAAGACCGCCTGGTGGGACGCCAAGGCGCGTTTCGTACTGCTCGGCCACGACGCCGGCGACTTCGCCGTGGAAGCCAACGCCGGTCTGCGCTTCTTCCCCTTCCGGCGGGCGCGCAAGAGTCCGCTCAGCCTCACGGCGCATTTCGAGACCACCCTCGAGAATCCGACCTGGTACCAGCAGCACCTCAACCTGAACCACTACGCCTGGGACAACAGCTTCGGCCGGGTCTCCACGACCCGGCTGGAAGGGCGCCTGGACATCCCACACTGGAAGTTGTCCGCCGACGTGGGCTACGCCCTGCTGGCCGGCAACCTCTACTACGGCACCGACGGCGTCATCCGGCAGAATGCCACCGCGATGAGCGTGCTGTCCGCGCAGCTGCGTAAGGAGTTCGTGCTGGGTCCGGTGCATCTCGACCATCGCGCCCTCTTCCAGTTCTCTTCCCAGCCGGACGTGGTGCCGCTGCCGGCGGCCGCTTTCAATTTCCGCTATTTCTTCGAATTCGTGGTGCAGCGCAACGAGCAGCGGCAGACCGTGATGACCATGCAGATCGGCGCCGATGCCTACTACAACACGCCCTGGCACTCCCCTGCCTGGAATCCGGACCTGGGCGTCTTCCACAACCAGACCGACCGCCTGTACACCAACGGCCCCTGGTTCGACATCTTCGTGAACGTGCAGTGGAAGCGCGCCTGCATCTTCATCAAGTACCAGAACGCCGGCATGGGCTGGCCGCTGCTGCACGCCGACTACTTCAGCGCAGACCGCTACATCGTGACGCAGAACGGCATGGACGGCCTGAAGTTCGGCATCTACTGGCCGTTCTACACGCAGCCGGGCAACCGCGCTTCCTCCTCCTCCTCTTCTTCTTCCTCATCCCGTAACGCCCCCAGACGCTGATCCCGTGAACCGCACCGAACGCATCGCCCTCCGGGTGGCCGCGGCAATCTTCGCGGTCCTGGCCATTCTGGGCATCCTTGCCCCGAAGCACACCGCCGACAAGCGTACCAAACCGGCCCATATCCGCGGCGTACTGGAGCTCGCCCCGCTCGCCGACACGTCCAGGGCCCTGGTCATCGGCTACCATTATCACCTGCTGCAGCGCTTCGCCGCCGCCAACGGACAGACCGTCGACATCCGCCTGACGGACCGCGACCGCAGTTACCTGGACTCCCTGCGGGCCGGCGTCGTGGACATTCTGGTACTGCCCTTCGGCGACAGCCTTGCCGTGGACAGCGTACTGGTCTCCGTGCCGGTGGACAGCATGAGCGTCTGGCTGATGCGCCATGACGAGCACGCCGGCATGCAGGAACTCAACGCCTGGATCGACGCCTGGCACGCCTCCGACGAATACGCCCCCACGCGGGACGTCTTCCTGAAGCGCTTCAACGTCTTCCGGAGCGGTCCGCGCACCCGGATCAGCCCCTACGACAGCCTGATTCGCGTCCACGCGGACTCCGTGGGCTGGGACTGGCATCTGCTGGCCGCCGTGATGTACCAGGAGTCCCGCTTCCACATCGAAGCCCGCTCGGCGCGCGGAGCGGCCGGCCTGATGCAGATGATGCCGAGAACGGCCGCGAGATACGGGGTCACGGATCCCCTCGACCCGGAAATGAACATCCGCGCCGGCGCACGGTCGCTGGAGACCCTCATCCGGCGGTACTACGCTGTCGGCGACAACATGACCGAACGCTACAAATACGCCCTCGCGGCCTACAATGCCGGTATCGGGCGCATCGACGACTGCATCAGCCTCGCACGCTACCTGGACGTGGATCCCGGCTGCTGGGCCAATATCGTGGAACATGTGCTGCCCCTGATGGGCAGCGAAACGGTCATGGAGACCGGGGTCGTGAAACAGGGTCCCTTCCGGGGGACGGAGACCGCCGCGTATGTGCGGGGAACTATCGCGGTGTACGAGCGTCTTTGCCGGATCTGCCCCTGAGACAATCCACCAGCGGGTCGGTCAGACGCATCAATGCGCCGGGCAGGATGGCAAGCAGGAGCGTACCCAGGCCGGTGACGACCCCGTCCGTACGGGCCATCAGGACATCGCCCAGCCCCGTCCAGGGGCCGGCGCCGAAGGGATTGGAGAAAAAGATCCATGCCAGCACCACCGACAACACCACGACGAGGGTGTCCATCACCACCTTGACCGGGCTGAACGGTTTGCGGAGCAACTTGGAGAAAGCCGCCACCGTCATCTCGGCCGAAAGCATCCAGGCCGATTCCCTGCAGGCGATGCTCACGCCGAACGCCGTCACCACCGCCGAGAGGAGGGTGAGCGCGAGCCGGGCGACAAAGTTGCCGGGATGCAGCCAGGACAGCGCCCACAGGCAGCCGTCGATCATGTAGCCGAACAGGGCCGAGGCCGGGATCTGCATCAGGTGCCGCGCCTGAAAATCCTTGCGCAGCAGGGCCATCTGCAGCAGCACGTAGAACAGGTTCACGAGCAGCGTGAAAGTCCCCACGGAAAGGACCGGCCACTTCAGGTTCAGCACATAAGACGGGCAGGAGAGCGGCGAAGTCCCCAGGTTGGAGATGATTGACAGCGCAATACCCAGCGCCGCGAACACCAGCCCGACGGTCGCTACAGTATATCTGCGGAGGATATCTTTCGCTTTCGGATTCATATTGAACACAAATATCGGAATTTTCGTTAAATTCGCAGTCCCTTTGAATAGTATAAGTCCCTATGTTTGTAATCCAAATAAAAATGGAGTGAGCTTCCGAGAAGCTCATGAGGAGCGCTCTCAGGGGTTCCGACCCCTGCCGCAAAGGCAG
>CAJOMY010000009.1 GCA_905235775.1 uncultured Bacteroidales bacterium
GTTCTCCAACCGCTCCTCGCGCGTGCTGCTGGAACTCACGGAGTACTACCCCGCCAAGGACACGACCGTCCATGACTTCGAAGCGGCCCAGCTGGACATCTGGGTCTGGAACAAGCGCAATGTGCCGCCGATGGACAAGGTGGCCGGCAGCCGCCGCCCGCAGCGCAGCGCCGCCATCAACCTCGACCGGCCCGGCCGGCTGCTCGTCCTCTCGACGAACCCGTCCGACCGCGTCCGCCACTTCGACGGCGGCGAAGCGCCGTACGCCCTCGCCCTGAACACGGAGCGCTATGAACTCGACAACCTTTGGGCGGCCGACAACTGCACGGACGTGGCCCTGATCGACCTGCGGGACGGCAGCCGCCGCGAGATCCGCGAAGGCGCGAAGGGCTACACCCTTCCTTCCCCGTACGGGAAATACCTCGCCTGGTTCAACCCGGAGGACGGCGACTGGTACAGCATCGACCTGGCCAGCGGCGCACAGGTGAACCTGACCGCCGCCACGGGCGTGGCCTTCTGGGACGAGGAGGACGACCACCCCATGGGCGGCTATGTGCCCATCGGCACCCCCGACTGGGCGGGCCGCGACGAGGCCCTGCTGCTCAGCGACCGCTATGACATCTGGCGCTTCAGCCCGGACGGCAAGAAAGCCGAGTGCCTGACGCGCGGCGCAGGCCGGCGGGACAAAGTGCAGTACCGCATCGTCCAGCCCGGCCGCAAAAGCAATCCCTATCTCTACCAGAACCTCGAGCCGCTGCCCCTGAAGGGCGAACTGACGCTCAGCGCCTTCAACGAGGTGGACAAGCGCAACGGCTACGCCCGCATCGACGCGGCGAAGGGCGGTGAACCGAAAGGCTTCCTGGCGGAGAAGTCTTTCTCGACGCTGACCCGGGCGGAGAATGCCGCCACGGTGGCCTATCTGAAGGGAGACTTCCGCCACCCGATGGACCTGTACACCGCCCCCGACCTCTGGAGCGGCGCGCAGAAGCTGTCCTCCATCAATCCCCAGCAGGCTCAGTACCGCTGGGGCGAGGTGCAGCTGGTCCGTTGGCAGGCCTACGACGGCACGCCGCTGGACGGCCTGCTCTTCACCCCGGACGGTCTGGACCCGGCGGGCAGCTACCCGATGATGATCTACTTCTATGAGAAGTATTCCGAGACGCTCTACAGCTACCGCGCCCCGGCTCCGAGCCGCTCCACGGTCAACATTCCTTTCTTCGTGAGCCGCGGCTACGTGGTCTTCATCCCGGACATCGTGTACAAGGACGGGCACCCGGGCGAAAGCGCCTGGAACTGCATTTGCGCAGGCGCGGAGGCGATGTGCGCGCAGTTCCCCTTCATCGACAAGTCGCGCATGGCCATCCAGGGCCAGAGCTGGGGCGGCTACCAGACGGCCTACCTCGTCACGCGGACGGACATGTTCGCGGCGGCGGGCGCGGGCGCTCCGGTGGGCAATATGACCAGTGCCTACGGCGGCATCCGCTGGGAGTCCGGCAACAGCCGCATCAGCCAGTACGAGCATGGCCAGAGCCGCATCGGCAAGACGCTCTGGGAAGACGGCGGCCTGGATCTCTATATCGAGAATTCCCCGGTCTTCCACGCCCCCAACGTGACCACGCCGGTGCTCATCATGCATAACGATGCCGACGGCGCTGTCCCCTGGTACCAGGGCATCGAGTTCTTCATGAGCCTGCGCCGCCTGGGCAAGCCGGCCTGGCTGCTGGAATACAACAACGAGGCGCATAACCTCTCCGAGCGGCGCAACGCCAAGGACCTCTCGATCCGGCTCTCACAGTTCTTCGACCACTACCTGCTCGGCGCGCCCGAACCGGTGTGGATGAAAGAGGGGATCCCCTACGCCCGCAAGGGCAATTACTTCGCCACGGAATACGCGGAATAATTGCCTCTTCCCCTCTACGACAAAGTGCGCCCTGCGTCCCTTCTTGGAACGCGGGGCTTTTTAGGCATTTTCGCACCCTGGCGCAATTTGCCGTCTATAGCCCTGGGTGGCCATTTTCTATAGAACTGGATTTGCCCCTGACGGAGTATTTTCTCATCGGGTAATTGGGAATTGTATTTTCTTGTAAAAAGGATTATATTTGCAGGGTCTGCTTCTTTTCGAAGCGGTATTACATACTGAAAGCGTTTAGCTTGTTCCGTCGGTGTGAATCTGGACAATTCATGAGGTACGGTATAAGTGATGGCGCTCACATAGGCTATACGGTTGGGCTTTCTGTGCCCGCACGATAGCGGAAGTGTGGGCATTGTCAGATCTTATTTCACCTCATGGCCGTCCAGAGCCCACATCGGGAATAAGATAAGTCGGCTCACACTTTCTTAGGTAATGGCATAACCTCTCCCGGGGCCAGGAGGGACCAAAAAAACAAAACTGATGAAATCATTCTGTCATCTGGTCCTGCTCGGCATTATAATGCTGGCACTTATCTCTTGTGGTACTGGGAAACAAGTTTCAGACACTATTAAAGTTGATGTCAGGGAAGAGAAAAGTTTGGAGGGACGCAATGTCTACGTTACAGAATTTGAGGCGTCGGGCATTGACGAGGCAGTAAAGACCCTGAACGATTCCGGAACCGGTGTCGAATATATGCCGTTCTATTGGTTTGCTGCGATGTCTACGGCCGATGACCAACAGACGGCTATTGAGATGGCCCAGCGTGAGGCGTATGCTGTCGTATCACAAGTTTTCGACCAGCATGTGATTACTGAGGCTTCAAGAGGGTCTCTAGTCAATAACGGCAACACGCAAAAAGCACTCAAATCCCACTGGGAGCAGGTCAGTTCCTCTGTAATCAGGGCGTGCCGGCCGTATCAAAAGGCTAGAATCGAGTACAACCGGTCGACGAGAAAATACACAGTTACGGCAAAGGTCGGCATCCGTGGAGACGTTTTTATCCAGTTGATGGACCAGGCCGCATTCGCACAACCGGAAGGCCTGTCCGAAGAAGAGATGAAGCAGTTCATTGAAATCAACAATTCCATCATTAATGCAGCCAAAGCACAGTAGAGGTCCGATGTCTTGTCGAAACCTGCTCCTGTTGAACCTTTTCTTGTTCGCCGTGCTGCCTGCTTTCGCCCAGAGGATGCCGACGGAGTGGGAAGACTATGCCTCAGAGACATATTACTATTCTGTCCAACATACAGTCAACAGGGAGGGACGGTCGGAGACCGACTTTTTAGATTATCTGCTTGGCCAGGCCCGGGCGGAGGTTGCGCGACAGATTAAAATTAATGTTCGGGACGATGCCGAGTTGAAGAAGGAGAGCGTGGACGGAAAGACGACCGTCACGTATTCGGCTTCCTCCAATTTTACGACGGATGTGACGCTCCGCTATGTGGAGACCCGGACCAGCTATAATAAACGGACAAGGGAGGGATATGCCATCGCATTTCTTTCCAAGCGAGACTTGGCAGATATTTATTCGGCGCGGGCCGATAAGATCCGGGCGATGTTGGACATCGCCCGGAAGGCAGAGGATGAACGGAAATATGGCGATGCCCTGAAATACGACTACTGGGCCTTGTTGTTGAATTATACGCTTCCGGAAAGTCTTCAGCCGCAGTATCAGGGGCAGCCCGTCCAACTTTGGGCACGAACCCGGATGGAAGACATTCTGACTGGAATCCAATTCCGGTACCTTGGCCGTGTGGAAGAAGATCCTTTGCTGGGAAAGTTTGAGGTCACTTTTGACGGGATTCCCGTCTCGACCTTGGATTTCCGGAGTAGCGATGGACTCGGCGAGAGTCCTGTCCAGCAAGTCCGGGATGGTTTGGGAACGATAGAGTTCCGGGCGAATCTGGATATTCGTAATTTGGACATAGCCGTGGAGTATGCCTATGAGGAAGAATCCAATGCTGACCCGGAGATGAAGCTTGCGCTTGCGGAGGTTAGCCGGATCCGTTTCCCGGATGCCTACAAGCACGGTATATCCGTACGGGAGCCTGTGGTATCGGTCATTGGAAAGAAGAAAAGTCGGAGAGAGAGTCCGTCTTCTCCGGCTTCGGCGGGAGAGAAACTGGCTGGAACGGTGAATGCCGGTTTTTCCCGGATGGTGGCTATGGAGGTGCCCGACAGCACCGTATATATCAAGAAAATCAACGTGATTCTTGCTGCTATCCAAAACAAGGGAAATCAGGAGAAGGCCGCCGCCTGTGACAGCTTGTTGTCCCCGGAAGGTCGTGAGGTTTTCGAAAAGCTGATCCGCTACGGCCAGGCCCGGGTGCTGGGTTCAGGTCCGGTCAAGTGCGTCGCTTTCGACGGATATGTGTACTGCCGCAGCATTCCAATGCGATTTTCTTTCCGTAACAACTACAAGTCCTTCCTTGAAAATGTGGTTTTTGTGTTCGACGCGAACGGAAAAGTCTGCGACCTGACCTTTGCTTTGGAAGCGGATTCCGTGCAGGACATCCTCTCCAAGACAAAATGGGATGATCCGGCAAAAATGGTCTTGATCAATTTCTTGGAGAGCTACAAGACGGCATTTGCCCTGGAGAACCTTCCTTATCTGGAATCCGTCTTTTCGGAGGATGCTCTCATCATAACAGGGAAGAGAATCCGCCAGACTGCCATTGAGAATGGAATCAGGCTTACCGGAGAGGCTTTTGAATACAACCGGATGACCAAGACCCAATATATGAGCCATTTGCGGCGGAGCTTCGCAAGCAAGGAATATATCAATCTGAAGTTTTCCAACATTAGTGTACTGAAAACAACCCGGGGTCCAAACCCGAATTTCTATGGCATTCAAGTCCGGCAGGACTATTTTTCTTCCAATTACGGGGATTCCGGCTATTTGTATCTGCTGGTTGATATCTCCAATGCACAAAAGCCAATGATCCATGTCCGGACATGGCAACCTGAGCCAGATCCGGAATTTGGCATCTATGGAATAGATATTCTATAAGCCTATGAAACGATTTGCACTTCTATTTCAGTTCTTCTTTCTGCTCCCGGTAGCTCTTTCTGCCCAGATAGCTATGTCCATTGTAGGCGAGGCTGTTCTGGACCCGGAGGATTTGGATGCAGCATCCTATTATCAGCAGAGTGATGCCAACGATCATAAATGCGCCATTTTAAAGGTGCATCTCAACAATCCTGTCAATGGCAGGCTGGTCCTGAATACGCGGGGAGGAATGGCCCCGGTTGAACCGCCCAAAGGGACAACGAACAAACAGGATGACGGTGATTGGTGGTTCTGGCTGTCGGATTTGACCAAGAACATTATGTTTACCTGCGAGGGGTACACTCCGACAGAGTACACGGCCGTTGCTTTGACGGGTGGCAAGGTGTATCGGATCAATCTGAACGTGGCATCGACACAACGAGTCTTCTCGGAATTTGACCTGACGACAAGTGCCATGAAGCTCAACATCACGCCCAAGCAGGCCACGGTCTCCTGGGGAAAGACGCGAAGCTATGATTCCGGTTTCCGGAAGATTGAGGACGGGTATTTCGATCAATTTTTGGATCAGGGGACGTGGTACTATAAGGTGGAGAGCGACTATTACGAACCTGCCACAGGGCAATATGCCGTCAGTGTTGATTCCCAAGAGACAAACATTGTGCTCAAGCCTGCGTTCAATTATCTTCAGGTATCTTCCGATCCGGAAGGGGCGGAGGTGTTGCTGGATGGTGTGCGACTTGGTGTTACGCCTCTTCAGACAGGTATGGTCGGTAGGGGGAAACATATTCTGCGCTTGCGCAAGGAAGACTATTATCTGGAGGAAGTTTCTGTTGCTGTAGGCAGTGACGGTATTTTGCAGGAAGTGCCCCAAGTCGCATTACGTCCGCAGTTTGGGTTGGTCGTATGCGTTTGCGAGGACCCGGAGGCGGACCTGGTCGTCACGAATTCGACCGGCGAAGTTGTCCAACGTGGAAAGAGTGGCATGAAAGTGAGACTCAACAGCCAATCTTCTTATAAGGTGGAATCTTCCCGTCCGTCTCACAAATCACAGTCCAAGGGTATTATTGGCAATTCCATTGAAGGAAGAGAAGTCACCGTCTCCGTAGGAGCGCCGATACCGGTTTATGGCGGGATTGAGCTGAGTTCGACCCCGACCCGGGCCGAAGTGCTGGTGGATGGGCAGGCCGTCGGAACGACTTCTTATATCGGCAGAATCTTGATCGGCAGCCATCGAATTGAATTGCGGCGGGACGGATATAGTCTGGATCCATTTATGGTTGAAGTTCTGGAGGGTCAGACGGTCAAACTGGAAAAAACTATGATGAAAGGACCCAGGGAAGTCCAAGTCTCTGTTTCGACCGGTTCCGGAGCGAAACTTTTCATAGATGGACAGGAACTGTCGGCATCGAACACTTGGCGGGGTAATTTGGATGTAGGTAAAGAATACCTTTTGGAATCCCAGCATATTTCGCATCCGGATGCTTACCGCAGTGGAAAACGGCGGGTCATAATCACAGCTGAGTTAGGGCAGGCGATCGTGGTTCCTGATCCGGAAATTATTACTGGACAGCTTTATGTCACGTCAAACAGGCTTGCCGGCGTACGTGCTTCAATCAAATCAAGTGATGGAACTGTGGATGTGACCGATTCAACCCCTATACAAGGAGAATATCCGATAGGAGAATATACTGTACGTGGAACAATGTCAGGATATTATTCGGATTACCAAAAAGTAACGATTCTGGAAGGGATGGTCTCGAATGTTGATCTGCGTCTTAAGAAAATCCCATGGCACTCCATAGAACAAGATGGGTTTGCCAAAATTTTCGTTAATTCATATTTGGGATACGTCGTTAAGGGAGGGGTCACTCTTGGATTGCAAGGGGCATATGTGCCCACGCACTTAGGTATGTATGCTTCTGCGTCATATGGATTTGGGATCAACGGATATACCGGATTCACGGCAACAGGGGGCGGAGTTATTCGGCTGACGGAAGACTGGAGAGTCATAGATTTCCAATTCTATGGCGGTGCCGGCTATGTAGTCAACTCTTTCGGCCTTGAGGCCGGGATGCGCCTGGGGTTCAGTTGTACACGTGATTTTAGCTGGTGGGATATCACGGCGGGCGCTATGTTTGGATTTGACGGGACAATCGTGCCGACCGTGGGACTTGGCCTGGCCATTCCGTTGACGGGAGGCATTATCGGCGGCCTGGTCGCCCTGTTTGTCTGGGCTGTGGGTAATCCCCAGGCTTGAAATGAATATCATTGATTGTAACATATCTGACAAATAATAATGTGTCAGAAACCAGTTACAGGAGAGAGGTCCGCCTTGAGATAGATGATCAAGGCAGTTCCCGTAATTATTTATTGCTTTTCACTTGTACAATGAAGAATAGTTGCACTGTCAAATGAAGGAAAGTATACGAATTGCCATTTTCTTCAGCATAATATTATGCTCCGTGCCGGTTTCCGGTCAATCCTTGAAGGAATATCGGGAACAGTCGATACAACGGATGGGTCTCTACCGGGAGTATAGTCAGACCCGGATACAAGCGTATAAGGCCCGGAAGAATGCTGAACTGGAGTCCTATATCCGCCAGGCGTGGGAAAAACTGCCGGGGCATAAGCCGATACCAAGGCAGGACCTGAACGAACCGGATGTCCCGCCCGTGCTGATTCCTGATGACGAATCCGTTCCCGAGCCTGAAGACAACCCGATCGTTTTCGAGGGGGTGTATGATGTTCCACAAGAGCACCCTGAGCCACCGCGCCCCATATTTCTATGGGAGGAGAGGCCGGATCCCGAGGCCCGGACGGTCTCGTTTTCGTCTTACGGGACACGCTGTACTGTCCGTTTTGACAAGACCCATATTCCGAAGATGCCCAATTCCGGAGAGGACGCAGTGGGAAATATGTGGGCTGTGCTCTGCTCCGGACAGCACGATAACCTTTTCTATGATTGCCTGTCCATCAAACAGGAGCGGAACTTGTGTGACTGGGCCTATGTGAAGATGGTCGAGGCGCTCTCAAAAGAAATATACGGACCGGATTACAGTTGGGAGAGCATCGTGCTCCAGGCTTGTATTCTTCTCCAGTCCGGGTTCAAGCTGACTCTGGGCCGTGATGGCGACGATGATCTTCACTTGTTGTTGGCATCAGACTGCGATATGTTAAACCGTTCATATTGGGAGATTGGCAACACCCATTATTTCTTGTTGGACAACTCTCAAGAACAAACTCTTTGTCTGATGGCACAGCTGCCAGGGGACTTCCGGCCAATGAACTTGTCCATTCTCTCCGAGAACAATTTTGCACAGAAAAGTTCACCTGTGCGCAGGCTTCAATCTCAACAATTTCCGGATGTGACCGTTGAGGTGACTGCGAACAGGAACTTGATAGATTTTTACAATGAATACCCGGAGACCTTCATCAACCACGACACGAAAACGCGCTGGAGGTTTTACGCACAGGCACAATTGAGCGGAGTTGCGCAAAACTCTTTATATCCCGCTTTCAAGGAATTCATTGCAGGAAAGAGTGAACTTGAAGCCGCCAACATCATCCTGAACTTTGTTCAGACAGCTTTTGTCTATGAATATGACGATGTAGTCTGGGGACGTGACAGGGCCTTCTTTGCGGATGAAACTTTATATTATCCCTATTGTGATTGCGAGGACCGTGCTATCCTGCTTTCCCGGATGATCCGAGATTTGCTGGGACTGGATGTCGTGCTCCTCTATTATCCTGGTCACCTGGCCTCCGCGGTTCATTTTAACGGAGATGTGAAAGGTGACTATCTTATGTTCAAGGGCAGGAAATATGTGGTTTGCGATCCAACATACATTCCTGCCCCGGTGGGAATGACCATGCCGAATATGGACAATGGCACGGCCGTGATTATACCCTTGTGATTACGGCGAATCGCCGAAGTCCTCGCGGAACTTCTTGACGAGCTCCTCCTGCCAGTAGCCGATCTCCTTCATCCGGCCGAAGAAGAAGCGGAGGGCCTTGAGGTCGAAGTTGCCCTTGAACGGATCATCCGTCTGCGGGATGAGGCCTTTCTTGTCCACCAGCTCGACCACTTCGCCGCCCACGCGGGTGATGTGGGCCTTGGCCGTGGTGAAGTGGAAATTCGTCAGCGTGACCATGCCGGGCTTCACATAGGCCTCGGCCAGGATATTCTCTGCCGCGCGGCCACTTGCTGGTCCGACATGCCGTTGACTCCGGAATCCGTGAGCATGTCCAGGTAGATATCCTTGTTCTGGAGGAGGAAGGTGTTGTTGCCCGCCTCCTGGAGGCGCTTGAGGCGTTCCTAGACGGGAAGAAGGGTAAGTTTTTGGATGACACGCACCTTGTGCATCTCGAGGGGGACCTGGTTCTCAGGTTGATGAATATTGATATTTCTCGCAAACGAAGGCCCGAGGTAGAAAAAACTTGGTATATTTGCAACCGTTATGTTAGGAACGATCGTCAACACCGGGTGTATTATCGTCGGCTCCGTGGTGGGGAGCCTCCTCAGGAAAGGTCTCGGAGAGAAATACCAGCATGCCCTGTACAATGCGATGGGCCTCGCTTCGCTGGCGCTCGGCGCCAACACCTTCGTGCAGAACATGCCGAAGAGCGAGTTCCCCGTGCTCTTCATCCTGTCCATCGCCCTGGGCGGCATCCTCGGCACGGCGCTCGACCTGGACGGCCGCACCAAGCGGCTCATCGCCAAGCGCGGCGGCGAAGGGCTCGCCAACGGACTCATTTCCGCCTG
The DNA here is from genome assembly GCA_905235775.1 of uncultured Bacteroidales bacterium. Lineage (GTDB taxonomy): Bacteria > Bacteroidota > Bacteroidia > Bacteroidales > UBA932 > Cryptobacteroides. The sequence goes on from CAJOMY010000009.1 coordinate 9,685, forward strand.
CCTGCTCTTCTGCGTGGGGACTTTCAGCATCGTGGGCCCCATCCTGAGCGCCACCACGGGGGACAACACCTTCCTGTATACCAACGCCACCCTTGATTTTGTGACTTCGATGGTCTTCGCAACCACCTACGGCATCGGGATCATCTTCGCCGCGCCCATCCTCTTCTGCTGGCAGGGCGCGTTCTGGCTGCTCGGCAAGTTCGCGGCTTCCAGCCCGCTGCTGCACGGGACGATGATCAACGAAATGGCCATCGTCGGCGGCCTGCTCATCATCTCCTCCGGCCTGTCGCTGCTGCAAGTCAAGGACTGCAAGACCCTCAACTACATCCTTGCCCTGCTCGTTCCGGTGCTCTGGTTCCTGGGCAAGGCCCTGCTGGGGCTGTAGCCCGGGGTGTCGGAAACGGGGGCGGGAGAAACAACTGCGGCGGCAGAAAGGATAAGTGCGAACAGCCTGCAAAAACCCGATTTTCTTGATACAGGAACGGATTATTTTTTTAACTTTGCATCCGGTATAATGAAGCACACGAATGCATATTGGTGGTGGCGCCTGTTACAACTCCGGTAGTCGTAAGAGGTTGACGCTCCCCATGCATTCACAAAAGAATCATACAAGGGCCCTGCCGCACTGCGACGGGGCCCTTTCCAATGTCAAGACAGAAACACAGAACAGACATGAGTTATTTGGTAGACCAAGAAGGTTATTACGGCGAATTCGGCGGAGCCTATGTCCCCGAGATTCTCCACAAGTGCGTGACAGACCTCCAGCAGGCTTATCTCCCCATCCTGGAGAGTGCGGATTTCCAGCGTGAGTTCCGCGCCCTGCTCTGCGACTACGTGGGCCGGCCGAGCCCCCTCTACTTCGCCCGGCGACTGTCAGAGCGCCATGGCACGCAGATTTACCTCAAGCGCGAGGATCTCAACCACACCGGCGCGCACAAGATCAACAACACTGTCGGGCAGATCCTCGTGGCGCGCAAGATGGGAAAGAAGCGCATCATCGCCGAGACGGGCGCCGGCCAGCACGGCGTGGCGACGGCCACCGTCTGTGCACTCATGGACATGGAATGCGTGGTCTACATGGGCGAGACCGACGTGGCGCGCCAGCGGGTCAACGTCGAGAAAATGAAGATGCTCGGTGCCACCGTCGTGCCCGTCCACTCCGGCAACAAGACCCTCAAGGACGCCACCAACGAGGCCATCCGCGACTGGTGCTGCCATCCCGCCGACACCTTTTATATCATCGGCTCCACCGTCGGCCCGCACCCGTATCCCGGCATGGTGGCCCGCCTGCAGTCCGTCATCAGCGAGGAGATCAAGGGCCAGCTGCTGGAGCAGACCGGCCGCGACTGGCCTGACTACCTGATGGCCTGCGTGGGCGGCGGATCCAATGCCGGCGGCACCATCTACCACTACATTGACGACACGCGCGTGAAGATCGTGCTCGCCGAGGCGGGCGGCCTGGGCGTGGACAGCGGCAAGACCGCCGCCACCATCGCCCTCGGGCAGGTGGGCATCCTGCACGGCGCCAAGAGCTACGTGATCCAGAGTCCGGACGGACAGATCGAGGAACCGTACTCCATCAGCGCCGGCCTGGACTACCCGGGCATCGGCCCGATGCACGCCAATCTGGCGGCGCAGGGGCGCGCCCGTGTCATTCCCGTGAACGACGACGAAGCCATCGCCGCCGCTTTCGAACTCACCCGTCTCGAAGGCATCATCCCGGCCCTCGAGAGCGCCCACGCCCTCGGCGCCCTGCCCAAGATGCAGTTCCGGCCGGAGGATGTCGTCGTACTGACCGTTTCCGGCCGCGGCGACAAGGATATTGAGACTTACCTCCAGCATATCAAGAAATGAAACAATTCTGTTATACACTTGTCAGCCGCGACCTGCCCGGCGATCTGCACACGCCCGTGTCCGCTTACCTCCGCCTGCGGGACGCCTCGCCGCGTTCCATCCTGATGGAGAGCAGCGATTATCATTCCGGGCGGGACGCCCGTTCATTCATCGCCGTGGAGCCGCTCGCCGAAGTGGGCATCGCCCACGGAACCGGCTTCCAGGCCCTTCCAGACGGTTCCCGAATCGAAAAAGGCATCTCTGCGAACTACACCACAGACCAACTTGTTCGCGAATTCATGGAAGCGTTCCGGTTAAGTAACAAAAATGTTTCGATGTGGGGATTCACCACTTTCAACGCCGTCCGTTACTTCGAGGACATCCCAGTCAAGGACGAGACCCACGCGGAGCACGACGCCCCGGACCTGCTGTACATCCTGTTCCGCTTCACGCTTGAATTCGACCACTTCCGAAACCGCCTGACGCTCCATGAACTGGTGCCGGAGGGCGCGGAGCCGCAGGCGGAACGCATCGTGCGCCTGCTGGGCCACGCCGCCGCCAACCTTTATGATTTCCGCCCGGTGGGCGAAGTCAGCTCGCCGCTCACCGACGAGCAGCACATGGACAATATCCGCCGCGGCATCGCACACTGCCGGCGCGGCGACGTCTTCCAGGTGGTCCTGTCGCGCCGCTTCATGCAGCGCTACGAGGGCGACGACTTCCAGCTCTACCGCGCCCTGCGCAGCATCAATCCGTCCCCGTACCTGTTCTACATGGACTTCGGCGGCTACCGCATTTTCGGCTCCTCGCCGGAGACGCACTGCCGCATCGAGGGCGGACGCGCGTATATTGACCCCATCGCGGGCACTACGCGCCGCACCGGCGACGACGCCGAAGACGCCCGCGGGGCGCAGTTCCTGCGCGACGATCCCAAGGAGAACGCCGAGCACGTGATGCTCGTGGACCTGGCGCGCAACGACCTGTCCCGCAACTGCCACGGCGTCCGGGTGGACTTCTACAAGGAATTGCAGTACTACTCGCACGTCATCCACCTCGTCAGCCGCGTCAGCGGAACGCTGGACGAGGGGGCCGACCCCATGCGCAGCTTCATCGACACCTTCCCCGCCGGCACGCTGTCCGGCGCCCCGAAGGTCCGCGCCATGCAGATCATCACCGAACTGGAGCCCCACAGCCGCGGAGCCTACGGCGGCTGCGTCGGCAGCATCTCTTTCAACGGCACGCTCAACCAGGCCATCACCATTCGTTCCTTCGTGAGCCGCGGCGGCGAACTCTGGTTCCAGGCCGGCGGCGGCATCGTCGCCAAAAGCGACCCCGCCTGCGAACTCCAGGAAGTCAACAACAAACTCGGCGCGCTCCGCAAAGCCATTGAGATCGCCGCAAACCTTTGAGCACCATGAAGATTGCAATCATAGACAATTACGACTCATTCACCTATAATCTGGCGCACCTCGTCCGCTCGCTGGGCGGCACGGTCAGCGTCCTGCGTAACGACCGCTTCGGGCTCGACGAACTCGCGGCCTTCGACAAGATCCTCCTCTCGCCGGGTCCGGGCATCCCGTCCGAGGCCGGGCTCATGCCCGACGTCATCCGGCGCTACGCCTCCGACAAGCCCATCCTGGGCATCTGTCTGGGCGAGCAGGCCATCGGCGAAGCTTTCGGCGGCACGCTCGTCAACCTGGACAGCGTCTTCCACGGCGTGCAGACCCCCTGCCGCGTCGTCGCGGACGACTATCTCTTCGCCGGATTGCCGGCGGAATTTCCCGTCGGGCGCTATCACTCCTGGGTGGTCGATGCCGACACGATGCCCTCCTGCCTGGAGGCTACGGCGCTGAGCCCGGAAGGCCAGGTCATGGCCCTGCGCCACCGCAGCCTGGACCTGCGCGGCCTGCAGTTCCACCCCGAGAGCATCCTCACCCCGGATGGGGAGACTATTATTAATAATTGGTTGAATCATTAAAAATTACGCAATATGAAACAGTATCTGACCCAACTCATCGAAGGCGAGACGCTCTCCCGCCAGCAGGCCCATGACATCCTGCTCGGCATCACCCGCGAGCAGTACAACGACGCCCAGATCGCGGCCCTGCTGATGGCTCTGCAGACGCGCGGCGTCACCGTAGACGAACTCCTCGGCTTCCGGGACGGCCTGCTGGAGACCGGCAGGCACGTCGACCTCGACGGCTACAACACCCTGGACATCGTGGGCACGGGCGGCGACGGCAAGAACACCTTCAACATTTCCACCTGCGCGGCTTTCGTGATTGCCGGAGCCGGCTATAAGGTATCCAAACACGGCAACGGTGCCAGCACCTCCGTCAGCGGCGCCAGCACCGTTCTGGAAGCCCACGGAGTCAAGTTCACCGATAACCCGGACATCCTCCGCCGCTCCCTGGACGAGGCGGGCGTCTGCTACCTCCATGCACCGCTCTTCGCCTATGGCATGAAGTTCGTCGGGCCCGTGCGCCGCGCGCTCGGGATCCCCACCTGCTTCAACCTCCTGGGCCCGCTCGTGAACCCCTGCCAGCCGAAGAACTCCCTGCACGGCACCGCCACCCAGGCCCAGCAGCGCCTCTATGTGCGCGCCCACCAGAAGATTGGCGACAACTACGGCGTGGTCACCAGCTATGACGGCTACGACGAGATCTCGCTGACATCCGGCTTCAAGCTCGTCACCCCCCACTTCGAGAAAGTGTTCACTCCCAAGGACCTGGGACTCAACTACGTGGAGCCCAAGGACATCTACGGCGGATCAACGGCGGCCGAGGCCTGCGCCATCTTCGACGCCGTGCTGGAAGGCACGGCCACGGAGGCGCAGAAATCCGTCATCCTCGCCAACGCCGCCTGCGGCATCTCGGTGATCGACCGCAACCTCTCCGTCGAGGAGTCCATCGCGCTCTGCCGCGAGTCGCTCGACAGCGGCGCAGCGCGGCGTGCCTTCCGGAAGTTCCTCGAGATCAATAGTTGATGCTGTTTTGCGCAACCTGTTGAATTTTAGCTATTTGTGAAACTAACCGGTTCCTTTTGGATACAGTTACTTTGACAACTACTTTATTATGAATACTTTACAGAAAACGGACATTCTCAGCGAAATCATCAGGACCAAGCGGCAGGAGCTGGCGGAGGTGATGGCGCCGAAGCGGTCGCTGAAGAAAGCGCTGGCGGCGTCGAAAACCGGGATTATCGCGGAGTTCAAGCGCAAGTCGCCTTCGAAGGGCTGGATCCATGAAAATGCACGCCCCGAAGAAGTTGTCCCCGCCTACGCGGCGGCGGGCGCGGCGGCGCTCAGCATCCTGACGGACGAGCCGTATTTCGGCGGCAGCCTCGACTTCATCCGCCGGGTGCGTCCGCTGGTGGACATTCCCATCCTTCGCAAGGACTTCATCATCGATCCCTTCCAGCTGTACCAGGCCGCTGAGGCAGGTGCCGACGCCGTGCTGCTGATCGCCGCCTGCCTAAGCCGCGAGACCTGCGCCGTACTCACGGAAGAGGCCCACCGCCTCGGGCTGGAGGTGCTGCTGGAGATCCACAGCACGGAAGAGCTTGCCTACGTCACGCCCGACGTGGACGTGGTGGGGGTGAACAACCGGCACCTCGGCTCCTTTGTCACGGATGTCCGGACCTCCTTCGACCTCGCCCCGTTGCTTCTCTCGCGGGCGGGGCTAACCCAGCAGGCGGACAGGAATTATTTTTCGGACAAGTTTGCCGAAAAACCAATTCCTGCTCCGCCCTCCGCAACGCCAACGCAGGAGCCCCGCCCGCTCCTCATCTCCGAGAGCGGCATCAGCGACCCGGCGACCGTCCGGGCGCTGCGCGAGGCCGGCTTCCGCGGCTTCCTGATGGGCGAGCATTTCATGAAACAACCGGACCCGGGCGCCGCCCTGTCCGACTTCATCCAGGCAATATGATCAACGGACAACTCATCAAAGTATGCGGCATGACCGAGGGCGAGAACATCCGCGCCATCGAAGCGCTCGGCGTGGACCTGATCGGCTTCATCTTCTGGCCCGGCTCGCCGCGTTTCGTGCGCGAGAAGCCGTCCTACCTGCCCCGGCGTGCCGGGCGTGTGGGTGTGTTCGTGGATGCGACCCGCGAGGAGATCCTTCGCCGGTACGAGGAATACAGCTTCGACTACGTCCAGCTGCACGGCTCCGAGAGTCCGGAATTCTGCGCCCGACTGCGCGGGCAGGACGGGCTGCGCGTCATCAAGGCCTTCGGCATCGCCGAGGAGAGCGTGCGCAACACCGTGGCCGGCTACGAAGGCAGCTGCGACCTCTTCCTCTTCGACACCAAGACGCCGGGCCACGGCGGGAGCGGCCAGCGCTTCGACTGGTCCGTCATGGACGACTACGAGGAGAAGACCCGCTTCCTGCTCAGCGGCGGCATCGGACTCGACACCGTGGAGATCCTCCACGACTTCATCTATCCGTACCTCGCGGGCATCGACCTGAACAGCCGCTTCGAGACGGCCCCGGGCGTCAAAGACCCCGAGCTGATGGAAGTATTTCTGGAAAACCTGCAACGATAAGAAGACACACCATGAACAGAATCGATAAACTTTTCGGCAACGACCCCCGACGCCTGCTCTCCATTTACTTCTGCGCCGGCGCACCCACCCTCGACGGCACGGCGGACGTCATCCGCACCCTCGCCCGCGAGGGCGTGCACATGATCGAGATCGGCATCCCCTTCAGCGACCCGATGGCCGACGGCCCCGTGATCCAGGATGCCGCCACCCGGGCCCTGCGCAACGGCATGACGCTCGAGCGGCTCTTCTGCCAGCTCGAGGGAATCCGCCGCGACGTGGACATCCCCCTTGTGCTGATGGGCTATCTCAACCCCGTGTTCCGCTACGGCTTCGAAGCCTTCTGCGCACGCTGCGCTCAGGTGGGCGTGGACGGGATCATCATCCCGGACCTGCCGTTCAAGGATTATCTCGCGAGCTACAAGGACATTGCCGCGCGCTATGACCTGCGTTTCATCATGCTGATCACCCCGGAAACCTCCGAGGAGCGCGTGCGGCTGATCGACGAGCACTCCTCCGGCTTCATCTACATGGTCTCGTCCGCCGCCACGACGGGCGCGCAGAAAGATTTCGACGAGCGGAAGCAGGCCTATTTCAAGCGGATCGAAGACATGCAGCTGCGCATTCCGCGCATGGTGGGATTCGGCATCAGCAACAAGCAGACCTTCGATGCCGCGTGTGAGTACGCCGCAGGCGGCATCATCGGCAGCCGCTTTGTGACGCTGCTCGACCAGGCCGGCGGCGACGCCGAGAAGGCCATCCGCCGCCTCAAGGCCGACATCGGTTTATAGCTGGGCTCCCCATAGTCATTCCGGGCTTGACCCGGAAACCCTTCCCCATTTGCCTTCTCCGCCGGAAGCAGCAGGGCTGGTGCCGGACAAGCAAATAATGCTTGTCCGTCCCCACCCTGCCGCTTTTCCCGGCTCCGAAGGCCCGCGGCAGCCGTCCCGACGCACCCTACGCACGGCCCCGACAGCGCAGGCCAACGTGCGCAGGCCCCCACACCTCCTCCCCTCCGGCTGCCGCAACTCCATCCGGTTCCCCGATCCCTCAGCCGCAGGGTTCCGAGATAGAAGGTGGCGCCGAAAAAGGCCGAAATCGGTGCCAGTATGGAACAGCAACCTGAATCAGAAAGACAAATATCTGCACCCGGGAGCGGAGAAGCCCCCCAGCGCTCCCGGCGACGCATTTATTCGCCCTCCGGTGTATGTCCCGAGGGACAAGGCAAATATAAGAATTGTTTTTGGAATTCAAGTAGTTTGCATTACCTTCGCCTTCGGAACAATAAAGGCCGACAACGCCGGTTGTGTATAAAAGTAAACTATGAAGAGCGCCAAACCTGAGAAGGCATAGCGCTCTCTATTCTTACACAGACGGACGGCTCGCTCCGGGTGGAACGGTAACGAAAAAGGGCCAAGGGTTTTTCTTGGTCCTTTTCCGAGTCACAGTGCTTTGATTTGCTCTGCCGTTAATCCGGAAATCCTGGCGATTGTTTCCAGATCAAATTTTTCTTCCAGCATCCGCTGGGCGATTTCAAGAGCGCCCTGTTCCAAGCCCTGTTTCTTGCCTTGTTCTATGCCCTGCTCAATGCCTTTTGCAAGTCCTTTTTGCTCGGCAAAGGCAATGGAATTGTCGTAATCCCATTTCTGCTTCATCGAGGCGATGTAGGCCTCCTGTTGCTCCCAGGTCATGCTGGCAAAATCGGCTTGTTCCATAAAATCATCGAAATAAGGGTCATCCCACAAATCTGGTTTCTCTGCGAAGGTAGGTAAATTCTTCATCAGAAACAAGAAACGCTCCTCGAAGGTCTCACACTCGTCCTTGGTCTTGTTGAACCGGTCGACTTCCATGAAGGCAAAGCGGAGCGCACGGCTCATCTGCTCGTGCGTCTCGTCCTCGCGCAGCGAGAACTTGTGGGTGAAGCGCTCCGGGTCAGACTTTTCGGGCTCCAGGTGCCGGATGTCGAAGTTGAGCAGCCCGAGGAAGAACACGGGCTTGACGTCGTAATCCCATTGTCCGGGTTGGCCCTTTTGTGAGATGGTGCGCGCGGAGTAGAAGATAGCGCGCTCCATGAAGTAGGGCTGGTCGGCGAGTTGCACCTCGATGATGAAGGACTGGCCGTCCCGCGTGTCGCAGTGCATGTCTTTTTCGCACCCCAGTAAGAAAGGTATTTTTAGCGCACCTGACCCCCGGGAATCGAAAGAAGTTGACAGATAACTTGCCTTCGTGGAGATAATCCGGGCAGGGATTCCGGGTCAGGCCCGGAATGACTATGCTTGGAGATCCCCGATCAAGTCGGGGATGAGGGGAAAAGGTCGGGAACAGGCCTGACGAAGAGGATCTGACGGGGAGAGCCGAACGGAGAGGGCAGGGCGGAGAAAAGAAAATGGCTGATCGCTAGCGGTCGGCCATCTTGACGTAGGGTTTCTCGTCGGTGATGCAGCGGTAGGCGGGGCGGATGATGCGGCGGCCATTGATATTTTCAAGACCTTCTCTTTACTGCGTAACTTTTTCTCTTCCTTGGACAAATCTGTCTCGTTTTTACGCGACTCGAAAAATGTATTTAGAAACGAACTCTTTCCTGATCCGTACCGCCCCGCAATCGCAATATTTTTAACCTTTTCTCTCTTCAACACTTCATTAAGCATATAAGTGTAACACTCAACCCCCTCTGCTTTATCAGTTGGAGTCAAATCATAGACTGGGAAAGCATATTTCGCTCTTTTCAATTCGGTTTCATTATCAGTCAGGATGCGTGCAATCAATGATACAAGAAACATAGGCGAAAACAGATGTCCTATCAATGTTACAAAAAACAGTACCTCTACTGCAATAAAACTGACGAGCAGAAAATAGTTTTTGAAAACATCTTGATGCAATATATGCGATACTCCACATAACACGCCATAAGTAGCCAAC
>CAJOMY010000010.1 GCA_905235775.1 uncultured Bacteroidales bacterium
AAGGATTATCATAGTCAGGTCGTTTGATCTGACTGCAAGTTGAAGATAATATGTGGAAATAACTATTTCCCGGAAATTCCACTATCTTTGTAGAGAATGTCTGTAGCCATAGACATTCATAAACGCAACCGCCTGGAGGCACCGCTTAAATGTGCCTTCAGGCTTTTTTCATATAGCTAAGAGAAAGTAGGCACAAAGTAGGCACATTTTGGAAAGCAAATGCCCCTACAGATAGCTGTAGGGGCATTTTTGGAGGTGCCAAGCGGAATCGAACCGCTGTACCAGGTTTTGCAGACCTGTGCCTAACCGCTCGGCCATAGCACCAATTGAATTGCAAAGTTACGGTTTTTTTTGAGACTTACAATTATTATCCGTATTTTGGCGCTTGAATTTACAATATGATGAAACGTACCCCTATATTTCTCTTGATGGCCCTGACGGCCCTGTCCTGCTCCGTACAGCAGCAGCATTCCGCACCGGCGGACAATCCCGAAGACGAAATGGTCAACACCGGGTATGGCAGAACCCGCCGTTCGCACATCAATTCGTCCATTTCAAAAATCGACGTAAACGACGCACAGTCATACAGCAATATGTACGAATACCTGGCCGGCCGGGTAGCCGGACTGGTGATCGAAGGAGACCGGATCCGCATCCGCGGCCTCGGCTCACCCAACGACAACAACGATCCCCTCATTCTCCTGGACGATGTCGAGATTTCCGATCTCAGCATGTTGAATCCGAACGACGTCGCCACGGTGGAGGTGCTCAAGGATGCGGCCTCGGCCGCCATCTACGGAATCCGCGGCGCCAACGGTGTCATCCTGATCACGACAAAGGGAGCCCGCAATGGTAAATAACCTCGTATTCGACTTCGGCGCCGTCCTCGTTGACTGGAATCCGCATCATCTTTACGACGCTTACTTCGCAGACCGGCAGAGGGCGGATTGGTTCTTGAGCGAAATCTGCCCGTACGAATGGAACGCACAGTGCGACGCCGGTCGCCCCATTACGGATATCACGGCGGAGCGGGTGGCCCTCTTCCCCGCCTGGGAGAAGGAGATCCGGATGTATTTCGACCGCTGGTGCGACATGATGGGAGACGGCATTGCCGGCATGGAAGAGCTGGTGCGGGAGTACAAACAGTACGGTTACGGCATCTGGGGCATCACCAACTGGTCCGGCGAGACCTTCCCGCTCGTCCGGCACAAGTACCCCGTCTTCGACTTGCTGGACGGCTACATCGTGTCCGGAGTGGAGAAAATCCTGAAGCCGGATCCGCGGATCTACCGGCTCCTGCTGGACCGCTACGGCCTGAAGGCGGAAGAATGTGTCTTCATCGACGACAATCCGGACAATGTCGCCGGAGCCGAGGCCGTCGGTTTTCGCGGCATTCGCTTCCACGACGCGGAACAGTTGCGGAAAGAGTTGGAACGGGTGCTGGGAGATTCCGGGGCAAGCCCGGAATAACTAAGGGTACTACAGTTCCGCCAGCACCGTTTCGCAGGCGCGCACAACCTCCCCTACCTTGACCCGGATCTTCGCATCCAACGGCAGGTACATGTCGATGCGGGAACCGAACTTGATGATGCCACACTGCTCTCCGCCACGCACGCAGAGGCCTTCTTTCGCGTGACAGACGATACGACGGGCGAACCCGCCCGCGAGCTGCTTGAACAGGATCTGCTGACCGCCAGGCAGCTGCATCCCCACACAACTGTGTTCGTTCTCCTCGGATGCCTTGGGCTTGAAAGCCAGAAAATGCTCGCCGGGATAGTAGCGGTAATAGACCACTTCCCCGTCGACCGGCCAGAAGTTGGCGTGTACGTCGAAGAAGTTCATGTAGACGGAGATCTGCATGCAGTCACGCTTGAGGAATTCCGACTCGAAAACCTTCTCGACAATCACCACCTTTCCATCGGCGACGGAAGTGAGTTCACGTCCGCCGGCGGTACGTCTTCGGTTCGGAACACGGAAAAATGCGGTCTGCCACACGCAGACCCAGGCCATCGCCGCAATCACGATGCCCCGGACCCAATATTGCGGAACGAGAAGCACGACAGCAAGGGTGATTGCCGCGCAGATCAGGTAGACCAGGGCCAGGGTGCCGTAGGAATTACGATCGATTCTCATATCAGATTGAACAGGGAGAGATAGACACATGCCATCGGGATGGCCACCAGGCTGCTGTCGAAGCGGTCCAGCATACCTCCATGGCCGGGAATGCACGCCCCGGAATCCTTGACACCGAAATGCCGCTTCCAAAGCGATTCGAAAAGATCCCCGCACACGCCGAACACGGAGACGATCACGCCCAGGACGATGCAGTGGACCAGCGGAAAGGGCAGCCACGTGAGGAAATGCAGGCCGGTCGCGGCGACGACACAAAACACGATTCCGCCCCAAAAACCCCACCAGGATTTCTTCGGCGAAATGTCAGGCGCCAGCTTGCGCGCCCCCGGCCGCTGGCCAAAGGCCGTCCCGATGCAATAGGCCCCGACGTCAGAGCACCAGATCATCACGAACAAAGACAACATGAACCAACCGTCAAACACGATGCCGTCCATCATCAGCAGCGGCGACAGACTGATTGGAAGGGCGATATAGAGCAAGCCGGCGTAGATGTAGGCCAGGTCGCCGAAGTGCTCACGGGAGGGAAGCAACAGGCAGCTGGCCGGAATCAGCAGCAGCGGGATCAGGGCGAGCGTCAGCAAGCGCAGGTCCCAACCGTAGAAACAGTGGGCAGACACCAGGATGAAGCTGGCACCGCCGGCCACGAGGCCCAGGAACCGCTGCACGCGGAAACGCTTATTCAGCGAAATGTCATAGAACTCCCGAAGAGACTGGACCAGGACGGTGACGAACACACAGGCGAAAAGGGTCCGGTCCCAGATCAGGGCGAATACCATGATGGCCAGAAACACGATTCCGGCCAGGGTGCGAACCCAGAAATTACTCATTTTCATGTGTTTCTTCCTTACGAAGTCGCTCTTCGCCGTGTTTGCCGGCCTTGGGGCCGAAGATCTTCTCGATGTCGTCGGCCATGATGACCTCCTTGTCGATCAGCTGCTCGGCGAGTTGTGTCAGGCCGGCCCAGTTGTCCGTGAGGATCTTTCGGGTCCGGGCGGTGACTTCGTCGACGATGGCCTTGACCTCGGAATCGATTAGTTCTGCCGTCTTCTCGCTGTAAGGCTTGGTGAACTCATATCCACCTTGTGTATCGTAGAAGGAGATGTTGCCTACTTTGTCGCTCATGCCGAAATAGGTGACCATGGCGTAGGCCATCTTGGTCATGCGTTCGAAATCGCTCAGGGCGCCCGTGCAGGGCACGCCGTCGTTGACGATTTCCTCGGCGACACGGCCGGCGACCAGGCTGCACATATCGTCCATGATTTCCGACTTGGAGCGGGTGACCTTCTCGTCCGGAAGCATCCAGGTGATACCAAGGGCCTGTCCGCGCGGGATGATGGAGACCTTCAGGACCGGGTCGCATCCGGGCAGCAGCCAGCCGGCCACGGCGTGTCCGGCCTCATGGAAGGCAGTCAGGCGCTTCTCTTCCGGGGACATGATGGTCTTCTTGCGCTCAATGCCGCCAACCACACGGTCCACCGCATCCGAGAAGTCCTGGTTGCTGATGTCGGCCTTGCCGCGCCGGGCTGCAGTCAAGGCGGCCTCGTTGCAGACATTGGCGATATCGGCGCCGGAGAAGCCCGGTGTATTCTTGGCGATCAGGTCGAGGTTGAAATCCGAAGCGAGTTTCAGGGGCTGGAGGTGCACCTGAAAGATCTCCTTGCGCTCATTCAGATCCGGAAGGGTCACGTGGATCTGGCGATCGAAACGACCTGCACGCATCAGGGCTTTGTCCAGAATGTCGGCCCGGTTGGTCGCGGCGAGTACGATTACGCCGCTGTTGCTGCCAAATCCGTCCATTTCGGTGAGAAGCTGGTTGAGCGTGTTCTCCCGTTCGTCATTGGACGAGAAGCCGACGTTCTTGCCACGCGCCCGACCCACGGCATCGATTTCGTCGATGAACACGATGCACGGAGCTTTCTCCTTGGCCTGGGCGAACAGGTCACGCACGCGGCTGGCTCCCACGCCCACGAACATCTCCACGAAATCAGACCCGCTGATGCTGAAGAAGGGGACGTCGGCCTCCCCCGCCACGGCCTTGGCCAGCAGGGTCTTGCCGGTGCCCGGAGGGCCGACCAGCAGGGCTCCCTTGGGGATCTTGCCGCCCAGGGAGGTATATTTCTTCGGATTCTTGAGGAAATCGACAATCTCCATGACTTCTTCCTTGGCGCCGTACAGGCCTGCGACATCCTTGAAGGTCACTTTGACCTTGTCTTTGTCGGCCAGCTTGCCGGTCGATTTACCCACGTTGAAGGGGTTCATTCCGCCGCCGGGACCACCGGCGCCGCCGCCCATCTGGCGGCCCATCCCGCGGAACATCCAGCCCCAGAGCAGGAACAGCAGCACGAGCGGGACCACCCACTCGAGGATGTTCGCCCAGATGCGGGCATCATTCTCCATGATGATCTTCACCTGCGCGTCGTCGGGCAGCTGCTGGTTCACCTGGGCAAACTCCACCTCCGGCTCGAAGCGAGTCGAGGTCAGGAAAAAGAAATGAGGCGCGTGGGTCGGCACCTTGCCGCTGGAAAAAAGGGAAACGTATTTGCCAAGTTTGTCGGGCTGTACGGTGACCGAGCCCTTGAAGTCGTTACGGACGAAATGTATTTCCTTGATGTCCCCGTCAAGCATCATCTGCCGGACCTGGGGCCATTCGATTTTCTGCGGAGTGGGACCGCTCTGCGAGAAGAGCATGTACCCGATGGCAACGATCAGGATAATATAAAGCCACGACAGGTTGATCCGGATGATTTTGGGTTTGTGCGGACCGTTATTGTTGGGTTTTTGACGCATCTTGTGTAATTTTGCTTGACAAAGATAATAACAAAAATGAAACCAACTGACGCTGGGGCGCATATTCTGTGGCTTGAGACGGCCGATTCGACCAACAGCGTGCTTCGAAGGCACATTGGAAGCCTTGACAATTTGTCAATCGTCGCAGCGCGGGAACAGACGGCGGGGCGCGGACAGGGCACGCACACCTGGTTTGCCACGCCGGGCATGAACCTCACTTTCAGTATCCTTTACCGTTTCACGGACGCTTCTGCACTGGCGGCATCGGATGCCCTGCTGATCACGCAGCTGACCACGCTCGCGCTGCGCGATTTCCTGTCCGGGCACGGCGTCGAGGCCCGCATCAAATGGCCGAACGACATCTGGGTGGACCGGCGGAAGATCTGCGGTATCCTCATCGAAAACACCCTGGAGGCCGGGATGGTCCTGGAGAGCATCGTCGGCATCGGCCTCAATCTCAACGAGACCGGCTGGCCCGACGCACTGCCGAACCCCGTCTCCCTGCATGAACTGACCGGTCGGAATTACGATCCTGCAGCGGAACTTGTCGCCCTGGAAAGGAGAATCCGCCGCCGTTTCGGCCAGTTGGCCTCATCCGAAGGCAGAAACTCCCTGCAGGAAGAATTCGGAAAATATATGTTCAGGCTCCCCGAAGAGCCGAAATAGCCGCAGCGGGATCCGGAGCCCCGAAGACGGCGCTGCCGGCCACGACCAGGTCCACGCCCGCCTCTTCGACCGCCCGGACGTTCCCTTCATACACGCCGCCGTCAACCTCAATCAGCGCCTGAGCCCCCCGGCGCTGGATTTCGGCCTTCAGGGCCGCCACGCGGTCCAGCGTCTCATAGATGAACTTCTGGCCGCCGAATCCGGCGAAGACGGACATGACGAGAAAGTAATCGGCCTGACCGATATACGGGTACAATTTCGAAACCGGAATGTCCGGATTGACGGCCACGCCGGCCTTGAGGCCGAGATCGTGCAGCAGGCGGATATGGCGGGCCGTATTGCGCCCGGCGGCTTCCCAATGGAAGGAGCACATCTGTACGCCGTCCTTCGCGAGCTTTTCGAACCAGCGCTCCGGGTGCACCACCATCAGGTGCGCGTCCATGGGCGCCCTGGCGATCTTCGCCACCGGGTCGATGACTGAAAAACCGAACGAGATGTTGGGCACGAGCGTGCCGTCCATCACGTCCAGGTGGATGACGTCTCCGCAGCGGTTGACGAGCTCGATGTCCTTCTCCAGATGGAGAAAGTCGGCCGCCAGGATGGAAGGGGCAATCTGGATCATATCAGCATGAGCTTATCGGGAAGCGGGCACGAGCATCGATTCGATGTCCGTAACATATTTCTTGAACACCTTGTCCGTCGACATCAGGTCGGAGACGGTGGTACAGGCGTGCAGGACGGTGGCGTGATCCTTTCCGCCGATCTCCTGCCCGATCGTGGCGAGGGAGCAGTTGGAGATGAGGTTCCGGCTCAGGAACATCGCAATCTGCCGTGCCTGGACAATCTGGCGCTTACGCGACTTGGACAGCAGGTCGTCGCGGCTGATATTGAAGTATTCGCACACCGACTTCTGCACCTTCTCGATGTCCAGGTCCGATTTCTCCTCACCCACGAGGTTCTCCGTAATGGCGTTCGCGAGTTCCATCATGGAACGGCCCCGTTCGACGGAAGCGTGGGCGATCAGCGAGATGAGTGAGCCTTCCAGCTCGCGGAAATTCGTCCTGACCCGCGTGGCGAGGAAATCAAGCACCTCGTCGGGAATCTGCACACCCTCGCGCTCCGTACGCGAACGAAGCATCTGCAGGCGTGTCTTGTAGTCCGGAGGGGTCAACTGCACGGAGAGGCCCCACTTGAACCGGGAAAGCAGGCGCTCCTCGAAGTTCTGGAGGTCCACCGGGGCCCGGTCGGAGGTGAAGATGAGCTGCTTGCCGCTCTGGTGCAGGTAATTGAATATGTTGAAGAAGGCGTTCTGGCAGCCGGGGCCCAGCAGATCCTGGATGTCATCCACGATCAAAACATCCAGCTTCATATAGTAGGCCATGAAATCCGTGAGCTTGTTCAGCACGTTCACGGAATGCACGTAGGTCGTCTTGAATTCGTTGCCGGTCACGTAGAGGACCACCTGATCGGGGAAACGCTCCTTGATCGCAATGCCGATGGCCTGCGCGAGATGCGTCTTGCCCAGACCGGGGCCGCCGAAAATGAAGAGCGGATTGAAAACCGTCTTGCCGGGGGCGGCGGCTATGTTCTCCCCGGCAGTGACGCCCATCTTGTTGCACTCCCCTTCCACCAGATTGGCGAAACAGTATGCCGGATTCAGCCGCGGGTCGATCTGGACCTTGTGCAGCCCCGGATAGATGAAGGGACTGGGATGAGCGGAGGGCGAGGTGCTGATGGTCACCTGCGGATTGACCGGAGTGACACTGCGCTGTCCGTTGAAACGCATCTCCGGCTGGTTGCTGACCGGACGGACCAGGTAGCTCAACTGGGCATCTTCGCCGACCACGCGCTTGAGCGTCTTGCGCAGGACATCCAGGAAGGCGGATTCGACATATTCCTGGAAGAAGAGAGACGGGACTTCGACCGTCAGTTTGGAATCCGCGAAAGAAACGGCACGGATCGGGCGGAACCACACTTTGAATTGCTGGGGCTCCACAATCTGCCCGATCAGGTTCAGGCAGTCGTTCCAAATCTGTATGTGTCTCTCTTGAGAATCCATCTTGTCTGACAAAAACCGCCCGGCGTTTACGCGCCGGACTCCGTGTGCAAAGATGGAGGAAAAAAAAGTGAAAAAAATATTTTTTTGATATTGCTAATTAAAATTATTTGTGCTAAATATTAGATAAATGAGGTGCACCTTTAGCATATTCTAACCAGCTATATATCATATGTTTACAAACCTGCAAAAGTAATGAATCGATTGAGATTCCGTTAATTAATGATTTAGATTATTTCTAAATTAAGAATTAATCGTTTAATTTTATTCAGTTGATTCGCGTCACTTCTGAACCCTTGATTTTCACCAAAAAAGCATCGGGATATTTCTTTTTGATGGCCGCCAGGTGCTTGCGCGCACCGTCGGCGGTGTCACTGACGCCGATGCAATATTTATACAGCTTCACCCCCGGGACAATGCGCGGGGTATAGCCCATGAATTCACGGGCCGTCGGATCCAGTTTCTTCGCTACGGCGAAAATCTGGACGGCATAGACCGTTTCCTCCTCAGGGGCCGTCGTCTCCTGCCGGGATTCTTCCGGAACAGGCTGGGAAGCGGCTGTCTCCGTCCCACCCTCGTAGATCTCCTTATACTCTTTAAATGCGAGGAAAACCCGCTGCGCGATCTTGTCCCGGTCGGCGGCGCTCTTCAGCACGGCCAGGTCGTCGGCATTGGAAATGAATCCGAGCTCCAGCAGCACGGCCGGCATGGCCGTACGCCACAGGACCAGGAAAGGATCCTGCGAAAGGCCGCGGTCGTTCCGGATCGGGCCGCCTTTCAGATGCTTCTCCAAGAGCTGGGCGAAGCGTACGCTCTGCTCCAGGTTGGAATTCTGCATCAGGTTCATAAATATATAGGATTCCGGATCGTTGGGGTCAAAGTCTCCATAAGTGGTGGAGTAGTCGTCTTCGAGCAGGATGACGGAGTTCTCGCGGCGAACGATCTCCATGTTGCCGGCATAGAGATCGCGGTCCTTGCGGCTGGACTGTCCCAGCACATGGATGGAGAAACCGTTGGGAGAGGTCCTGTCGTTCGCATTGACGTGTATGGAGATGAAAAGATTGGCTTCCGACCGGTTGGCTATGTCAGCACGGCCGTCGAGCGTCACGTAGCGGTCGTCCGGACGGGTCAGGAGCACCTTGACATCGGGAAATTCGGCCCGGATTTTGTCAGCGATCGCCTGGGAAATCGACAGGGTGAAGGTTTTCTCGAAAGAGCGCTTGTCCCTGCTGACGGCACCGGAGTCCTTGCCCCCGTGCCCGGGGTCGATGACGACGGTGGAAAGGCGGAGCTTGTCTCCCGCCCACAGGGCCGTGCAAAACAGAACGGCAAGGAAAAGGCCAATTGTGCGTTTCAAAAATAAGTCGTACTTTTGTAGATTAATGCAAAGATAACAAAAATCGTGCATTCAAAGAAGTCTGCGTTCATATTTTGCGGATTCATGCTCCTGCTGCTGACGTCGCTTGCGCCGGACGCCGCCGCGCAGTTGCGGCGTAACCGCCGCGGAAGCGGCACCGTTTACGGCACCCGCGTGGAGAAGGAGGTGGTGCAGCCCGACTCGGTCGAGCTGGCCCGGCGCGACTCGCTCCGGCAGGTAGATTCCCTGCACCGGGCGGACTCAGTGGCCCTGCTGGGCAAGAGTTCGCTGGAAGTGCCGGCCTTTTCCAATGCCGCCGACTCCATGGTCAGTGACTTCTCCAACGGCCGTCGCGTGATCTATTATTACGGCGCCACGACGGTCAAGTACCAGGACATGCAGCTGACAGCCAATTACATGGAATATGACATGAACGAGGGGACGGTTTTCGCCAGCGGCGTCTATGACAGCCTGGAAGGCGTCTGGAACGGCCGTCCGGAGATGACGCAGGGCAGACAGACATACAAGATGGAGGAAGTCCGGTACAACTTCAATTCCCGCAAGGCCCGCATCAAGAACATGGTCACCAACGACGACGAAGGCATCCTGCACGGGCGCGACATCAAGATGATGGACGACCACTCCATCAACCTTTCCCACGGCAAGTATACGGTCTGCGACGACGACCACCCGCATTACTACATCGACCTGAGCGTGGGCAAGGTGATCAGCCAGACCAAGACCACCGTCTTCGGTCCCGCCCACCTGGTGATCGAGGACGTTCACCTTCCCTTCATCGGACTCCCCTTCGGCTTCATTCCGAAACGCCCGCAACGCGCCACGGGCCTGCTCTTCCCCAGCTTCGGAGAAGAGGAGGCGCGCGGATTCTATATGCGCGACCTGGGCATGTATTTCGTGTTCGGCGACCATTTCGACCTATCGGTAACGGGCGACTACTATACCCTGGGCTCCTGGGGCATCGACATCAATTCGCGCTACCGGGTCAACTACAAGTTCAACGGCACCTTCTCGTTCAACTACTCGAACGACCAGACGGGCGAAAAAGGCTCTCCGGATTTCTTCCAGACACGCAACTTCGGCCTGCGCTGGTCGCACTCGCAGGATTCCAAGGCCCACCCGGGCACGACGTTCAGCGCCTCGGTGAACTTCCAGAGCCCGTCGAACAACCGCTACAATGCCCATTCCGTGGACGAAGCCATCCAGAACCAGATATCCTCGTCCATCTCCTGGTCGCGCAACTGGAACGGCAAGTTCAACCTCAGCGTCAACGCCCTGCACAACCAGAGCTCCCGGGACTCTTCCTATACCTTCACCCTGCCGAACATTACTTTCTCCATGAGCACGATGTACCCCTTCAAACGCAAGAACCGGGTGGGCAAGGAGCGCTTCTACGAGAAATTCTCGTTCGGCTACAAGACCGTCCTGCAGAACAAAATCCAGTTCAAGGCATCCGAATTCGCCCTGGACGCTTCGATGCTGGACAAGTTCCGCAACGGCATGTCGCACGACTTCCAGATCGGACTGCCAAGCTTCCAGCTGTTCAAATACATCAACGTGGCACCCTCCGTCTCCTATGCGCAGAACTGGTTCTTCCAGAAGACCGACTATGCGTACAACCCTGAGACGGACAAGGTGGAGAAACAGGCCACACACCAGTTCAACACCTTCGGCATCACCCAGGACTATTCGGCCTCCATCTCGATGAACACCCGACTGTACGGCACGTTCAACTTTGGCAAACATCACCGCATCCAGGCCATCCGGCACGTGATCTCCCCACAGATCAGCGCCTCCTGGAGCCCGGAAAAAGGCACGTACGCCAACGGCTACCGGACCCTGGTCTACCAAGACGCGTCCGGCGCGGAGAAGACCTTCGACTATAACATATACGACGGGCAGCTGAACCGTGCTCCGGGCCGCGGGCAGTCCGGGACGCTTTCGTTCTCGGTCGGCAACAACCTCGAGGCCAAGGTGCGGGATTTCGCCGACACCACGGGCACCGGCACCAAAAAAGTCAAGCTGATCGACCAGCTGACGATCCGTACGAGCTACAATTTCCTGGCCGATTCGCTGCGCATGACCCCGGTCTCGATGTCCATGCAGACGACGCTTTTCAACAAGCTCAGCATCAGCGCCTCCGCGGCTTTTGACGCCTATGCCGTCAGCAGCCGGGGCACACGCTACAACCGTTTCGCCGTCACGGCCGGACAGGGGCTTGCGCGGCTGACCAGTTTCAACGTTTCGGCCTCGTATTCCCTCTCCGGCGACGGCAAGATGAACGGCTACGACGGCACCGGCCAGAACGGGCGCGGCAGCTCGGCGGCCGATTACTACCAGCGCATCTACTATCACCCCGTGACCGGGGAATATATTCCCGACGGCTGGCTGTACTACAGCAATCCGAACGTGCCGTGGTCGTTCAATCTCGGTGCCAGCTTCACCCTGAACCGTTCCTATTCCTGGGACAAGGAGCTCGACAAGCTCACCCACAACGATCGCATCATGGCAACGCTGAACGCCTCCGGCAATATCCGGCTGACGCCCAAGATGTCCATTAATATCCAGTCCGGCTATGATTTCGTGGCCCGGGCGCTTTCCACGACCAGCATCAGCGCCACGTACGACCTGCACTGCTTCAACATCGCCGTGTCCTGGATCCCGACCGGCACCTGGAAGTCCTACAGCTTCCGCATCGCCGCCAATGCGGCCGCGCTGGCTGATCTGCTCCGCTTCAAAAGAAGCAGCAGTTATTGGGATAATTAAATATTTTGCGTATATTTGCGCATCAAAACCAACCGGCAATCGCCGGTACATAATTTTTCCATATGACGCACAAACTGTTCGAGCTGGACAAAATGAACAGAGAACAGCTCGAGTCCATTGCCAACGATTTGAATATCAAGGGCATCAAGAAACTGGACAACGAAAATCTTTCTTACCTGATCCTGGACGCGGAAGCGAAGCTGGAGTCAGTGAAAACCACCGCCGAGGGCGAGAAGCCCAAGGTGCGCCGCGGCCGTCCTTCCAAAAAGAAGAACGAGGCGGAGGCCGCACCCCAGCAGGAGAAGCCCGCCGAGAAGGCCGTCGAGAAGCCGACCCGGAAACAGAACTCCCCCAAGGCGGACGCTCCCGCGACGCCGCAAGCCGCCCAGGAGGCGGCCCCGCAGGCAGAACAAGCCCCGGCGCCCAAGAAACGTGGCCGCAAGCCCAAGAACGCCGCCCCTGCTGCTGAACCGGTGCAAGAGCCCGCTGCCGGTCACAAGCCCGGCGAGAAGCCGCAGGAGGAACCTGCAGAACAGCAAGCGCAGCCGCAGCAGCCCAAGCCGCAACAGAACAACAACCCGATCCAGAACGGGCAGCAGCGACAGCGATTCCAGAACAACCAGCAGCCTCCGCGTCCGCGCGTGCCCGAGTATGAAGGCACCGTGGAAGCCACCGGCGTGCTCGAAATCATGCCGGACGGCTACGGCTTCCTTCGCTCATCGGACTACAATTATCTCAACTCCCCCGACGACATCTATGTCTCCCAGCAGCAGATCAAGGTCAACGCGCTGAAGAGCGGCGACACCGTGACCGGCGAGATCCGCCCGCCGCGCGAAGGCGACAAATACTTCCCGCTGGTGAAGATCAACTCCGTCAACGGACGCAGCATCGAATTCATCCGCGACCGCGTGCCTTTCGATTTCCTCACGCCCCTCTTCCCGGACCGGAAATTCAATCTGACGGGCGGTGCCGCCAACAAGGATATCAGCTGCCGTATCGTGGATATGTTCGCCCCCATCGGAAAGGGGCAGCGCATGCTGATCGTCTCGCCGCCGAAGGCCGGTAAGACCCTGCTCCTCAAGAGCATCGCCAATGCCATCGCGAACAATCACCCGGAGGTGTACGAGATTGTACTGCTCGTGGACGAGCGTCCCGAGGAAGTCACCGACATGCAACGCAGCGTGCAGGCCGAAGTGGTCGCATCCACCTTCGACGAGCCGGCCGAGAAGCATGTCAAGGTGGCCAACATGGTGATCGAGAAAGCCCGCCGCCTGGTCGAGTGCGGCCACGACGTGGTGATCCTGCTGGACTCCATCACGCGCCTCGCGCGTGCCTACAACACGGTGCAGCCCGCCTCCGGCAAGGTGCTGACCGGCGGCGTGGACGCCAATGCCCTGCAGAAGCCCAAGCGCTTCTTCGGTGCGGCCCGCAACATCGAGGGCGGCGGTTCGCTTACCATCCTCGCCACGGCCCTGACCGAGACCGGTTCCAAGATGGATGAAGTGATCTTCGAGGAGTTCAAGGGCACCGGCAACAGCGAAATCCAGCTTGACCGGACCCTGGCCAACCGTCGCATCTTCCCGGCCGTCAACCTGGTGCTTTCCGGCACCCGCCGCGACGACCTGCTCTATCGTGCCGACCAGAGCCAGCGCATCTGGATCCTGCGCAAGCTCCTGGCGGACATGAACCCGACCGAGGCGATGAACTTCATGCTCCAGCTGATGGACGAGTACAAGACCAACCAGGACCTGCTGGACAACATGTCCAAGGTCACGCCCCGCGAAGCAAAGTATTACGACAATTATTAGGATTCCCCGCTTCGCACCGTCCGGACCGTCAGCAGTTTGCTTCGCCCATGTTGAAAATCTATTGCAAGAACACGGACTCCTTCCAGGAATTCCAGGAAGGGACCACCCTGCTGGACATGCTGTCGGCATTCGACTTCGAACGCCCGTACGACATTCTCTCCGCCAAGGTGAACAATGTCGCCGAGGGCCTGAAGTTCCGCGTGTTCAACAACCGGGACGTCGAGTTTCTCGATTACAGGTCCTACAACGGACGCAACGTCTACTGCCGTTCGCTCAGTTTCCTGCTCTGCAAGGCCATGTACGACCTCCATCCCGGCTATCGCATTATCTTGCGCCGGCCCATCTCCAAGGGCTTTTTCTGCACGGTCGACAAACCGGACGGCACCCCCGTCACGACGGAGGAAATCCATGCCGTCCGGGACCGCATGCAGGAGCTCGTGGCCCGGGACATCCCCTTCCGCCGGCACGAAGTGCAGGCCGCCGAGGCCATCCGCATCTTCAAGAAACTGGGCTATGAGGACAAGGTCAAGCTCCTGCGCACCTGCGGCGACGTCTATATCACCTACTATACCCTGCTGGACACGGCGGACTATTTCTATGACGCGCTGGTCCCCAGTACCGGTCTGCTGAAAGTCTGGGAGCTCTCCCCCTACCGGAACGGCATGTTGCTGCGCGTCCCGGACCGCCATGCCCCCGAAGCGCTCGCGCCCTTCAACGAGCAGCCCAAGACCTTCGAGATTTTCTCTGAGACGCTCCGCTGGAACCGCATCATGGACCTGTCCAACGTCGGCGACGTCAACGACGCCTGCCTGCGCGGCCAGGCCCCCGAACTCATCCAGGTCGCCGAAGCACTGCAGGAAAAGAAAATCGTCGAAATCGCCGAGGAGATCAACCGCCGTCACAGCCTGCCGGATCCCGTACACATCGTCCTCATAACCGGACCGACCAGCAGTGGCAAGAGCACCTTCTGCAAGCGGCTGAGCGTGCAACTCAAGGCCTGTGGCCTGCACCCGGTATCCTTCTCGACAGATGATTATTTCGTCAACCGCCTGGATACGCCCAAACTGCCTGACGGGTCCTATGATTTTGACAATTTCGATACCGTAGACCACGACTACCTGCAGGAGGACGTGCTCCAGCTCCTGGCCGGGGAGGAAGTGGAAGTGCCCGTGTACAACTTCGTCACCGGGAAGCGGGAATTCACCGGCAAACGGCTCAAACTGGACGAGCGTTCCGTCCTGCTGATCGAAGGCATCCACGCACTCAATCCCGCACTGACCAACCTTGTCCCGGAGGCTGCCAAATTCCGCGTCTTCATCAATACGATCACCAGCATCTCGCTCGACGACCACAACTGCATCCCGACCAGTGACAACCGCCTGTTGCGACGGATCGTACGCGACTTCAACATAGGCGCCTTCACGGCGCGCGAGACCATCTCCAACTGGCCCAATGTGAGACGCGCCGAGGTCAAGTGGATCTATCCCTACCAGGAGACGGCCGACGTGCTTTTCAACTCCGCCTACCTGCTCGAATTCGCCGTGCTCCGCACCCACGCCGAACGCATCCTGGCCACGGTGCCGAAGAACTGCCCGGAATACAGCGAGGCGCACCGCCTGCTGCTCTTCCTGCATTATTTCGTGCCGGTCTCCGAGAAGGAACTCCCGACGACCTCCTTCGTCCGCAGCTATATCGGATAGTCCCCGCCCGGACCACAAAGAAGGCGCCCGCAGTTGCAGGCGCCTTCTCCTTTTGTCGCGTTCTACGCGCAGCGAAGAATCTAACGAAGCTTCTTGTAACCGTAAGCGGCGGTCTCGCCCAGTTCGAGCTCGATCTTCATCAAGCGGTTGTACTTGGCGATACGGTCGGTACGGCTGAGGGATCCCGTCTTGATCTGGCCGCTGTTGGTTGCGACGGCGATGTCGGCGATCGTGGTGTCCTCGGTCTCACCGGAACGGTGGGAGGTCACGGTCGTGTAGCCGTGGCGGTGGGCCATCTCGATGGCGTCAAGCGTCTCGGTCAGGGAACCGATCTGGTTGACCTTGATGAGAATGCTGTTGCCGGCGCCCATTTCGATACCCTTCTGCAGGTACTTCACGTTGGTGACGAACAGGTCGTCGCCCACGAGCTGGCAGCGGTCGCCGATGGCCTTGGTGAGCTTGACCCAGCCTTCCCAGTCCTCCTCGGACAGGCCGTCCTCGATGGAGTCGATCGGGTACTTGGTGATCAACTGCTTGAGGTAGTTGATCTGCTGGTCGGTCGTCAGCTTGCGGCCGCGCGGATCCTTCTTCTTGCCGTCCTTGAGCTGCTTGTAGTCATAGTAGAACTTGCCGTCCTCCTTGAAGCAGAACTCGGAAGCGGCGCAGTCCATGGCGATGGTCACGTCCTTGCCCGGCTCATAGCCGGCATTCTTGATGGCCTCGATGATGCAGTCCAGCGCATCGTTGATACCCTTCAGCGCAGGGGCGAAACCGCCCTCGTCGCCGACCGCCGTGCTCAGGCCGCGGCCCTTGAGCACCTTCTGCAGCGCGTGGAAAACTTCAGCACCGATGCGCACGGCCTCCGCCTCATTGGCGGCGCCGACCGGGCGGATCATGAACTCCTGGAAGGCGATCGGGGCGTCGGAGTGGGCGCCGCCGTTGATGATGTTCATCATCGGAACCGGGAGGACATAGGTATTGGTGCCGCCGATGTAGCGGTAGAGCGGGATCTGGAGCTCGGCGGCAGCGGCCTTCGCGACAGCGAGGGACACGCCGAGGATGGCGTTGGCGCCCAGGTTGCTCTTGGTGGCGGTGCCGTCCAGTTCGATCATCTTCTTGTCGATGGCACGCTGCTCGGTCGCATCCATGCCGACGATGGCCGGGGCAATCTTCTCGTTGATGTTGGCGACGGCCTTCAGGACGCCCTTGCCGCCATAGCGCTTCTTGTCACCGTCACGGAGCTCGAGGGCTTCGTTCTCGCCGGTGGAGGCGCCGGAAGGGACGGCGGCGGTGCCGACAAAACCGGAATCAAGGATAACTTCTGCTTCGATGGTCGGGTTGCCTCTGGAATCGAGGATTTCGCGACCGGTTACGGAAACGATTTGCATATCAAAAGAAATTAAAAATGTTGTGAATTCTCATTCAAAAGCGGTGCAAATTTATGAAATTTGCATCAGAATATCAAGAGTTGCCTGCTTTTCCTATTTTTTGTAAATTCGCGGCAGTCATGACGAACCTGTTTGATACCATCTGCGCGCCGGCGACTCCCGTCGGCACGGGCGCCATTTCCCTGATCCGGGTGTCAGGGCCGGACACGATGGCTGCCGTGGACCGTGTGGTCCGTTTCAAGCGCAGCACGGCGTCGCAGGCCCCCGGCTACACGCTGAAGTACGGCACGGTCGAGGGGCTGGACGACGTGCTGGTCGCCCTCTTCCGCGCCCCGAATTCCTACACCGGCGAGGATGCCGCAGAGATCTCCTGCCACGCCTCCCCGTTCATCGTCAGCACGTTGCTGGAGCGGCTGGCGGATGCGGGCTGCCGCCTGGCCGAACCGGGCGAATTCACCCGGCGGGCATTCTTGAATGGGAAAATGGATTTAGCTCAGGCAGAAGCGGTTGCAGATGTTATCGCATCTTCTTCTTCAGCTCAGCACCGGGTGGCGATGAGCCAGTTGCGCGGGGGCTATTCCGCCGAACTTAGGGCCCTGCGAAAGCAGTTGCTGGAACTCTCGGCCCTGCTGGAACTGGAACTCGATTTCAGCGAGGAAGAGGTCGAATTCGCCGAGCGCTCCCGCCTGCGTGCCCTGCTTGACACCGCCTGCTCGCACTGTCGCCAGCTCGCCGATTCCTTCCGGCTCGGCAATGCCATCCGCAACGGCGTGCCGGTGGCCATCGTCGGTGCGCCCAACAGCGGGAAGAGCACGCTTTTGAATGCCCTGCTCCAGGACGACCGCGCCATCGTGTCCGACATTCCCGGCACGACGCGCGACACGGTCGAAGAGACCTGCGTGATCGGCGGCGTGCTCTTCCGCTTCATCGACACGGCCGGCATCCGGAGCGCCTCCGACGAAATCGAGCGGTTGGGCATCGAGCGGACATTCCGGAAAATCAGCGAAGCGGACATCGTTCTCGGCGTTATTGACACGGCGTCGGACAGTTCCCGGGAAGCCGTCGGACGCACCGTCCGGGACATGGCAGAACGGATAGACTTCAGACAGCAGAAGCTGCTGGTTTTAGCAAACAAATGCGATATTTCAAGGCTTAACAAAAAAGTTACAGAATGTGACAGATTTGTTTTATCGTTTGATAATAAGTCTATAACAATCCCTGTCCTGGAAATCTCCGCAAAGACCGGTTCCGGCCTTGAAAAACTGCGTTCCGCCCTCATTTCGGCCGTCGGGAACAGGGCCTTTGAAGGCACGCTGGTCACCAATGCCCGCCATGCGACCGCCCTCCGCGAAGCCTCCGCCTCCCTGTCGGCCGTCAGTGACGGACTCGACCGCGGACTCCCCACAGACCTGCTCGCAGAAGACCTCCGCGCCGCGACTGCCTCCATCGGCACCATCACCGGAGAAATCACCTCCGACGAGGTGCTGGGTGAGATCTTTTCTCGGTTCTGCATCGGAAAGTAATTGATTATCAATAAGTTACTATATCCATCGACATCTAACTGTCACTCACCTCGTTAGGGATTCAGAGGTTTAATGTGTAACAGTTAAATTTCAATGCATTTAGTAACTTATTTGTCGGTTCTTGTACCTTGTTAAATTTCAATGCATTTAGTAACTTATTTGTCGGTTCTTGTACCTTATTTGTACCTTTGCGGTACAAAAGGTCTTCATTTCACCGACCTCAGGGCACAACGTCTCGCAGGCTTGAACAACGTTGAACAACCTTGAACATCGTTGAACATTGAAAACCGACAGAAAGTAGACTATGCTGCCCAAGTACCACTATGTACACGCAGAGGATCTACCACAAAGTTTGTGAGCAGTGCGGATGCCAATTTGAATCCCCTTTCGCTGTCACCCGCTTTTGCTCAGCCAGATGCGCCAACCTTGCCAAAAAGCACAAGTTGCGCGATGAACGGCTCCTCAACCAAGTGGAAGAAGTTCGAGAACGAGAAAGGCTCTCCCTTCTGGACAAGAACTTCCTCACCATTGCGGACGCTGCCCGACTCCTCCAGATGTCGCGGAACACCTTGTACAAGATTATCAAGGAGAACGACATCCCTCTGAAACGCTTCTCGCTCCGTACGGTCCGAATCGCCCGGGAAGACCTGGACAAAGTAGCCGCCAAGAGAGCAGAAGAATTTGAAGTAAGCAATCCCGTTCAAGGTCCGGGTGATGACCTTGGCCGATGGATGACAAGAGAACAGGTGATGGAAAAGTATGATGTCACATACAGCTGGTTCTACTCCGTGCTCAAAAAGCGCGGAATCAAAAGCCATATGATCGGCACCCTCGGATTCTACGACCGGGACACGATGCATCGACTCTTCTCCAACCAGGACTATAGCAACATCACCGAATGGTACACCTTTGATGAAGTCCGTACCGCAACCGGAATGCGCACCGAATCCATCAGCGACTTCCTCCGTGAGCACAAGATTCCCAAGATGAAGAAAAACAACGTCACCTACATCTCCAAGGTGCACTGGGATGAAGCACGAGGACTCAATGTCGAGAAAGACCTCTATTATACGATGGCGGAAATCACTGAAAAATACGGACTTTCCCGCAATCACCTCTACTGTGTGTTTAAAGAACACAATATACCTCGCATAAAACGAGGAAATTTCGTATATTTCATCCGTGAAGATGTTGATAACCTGCTCGCAAACAGAAAAAGCAATTGAGAAATGGCCAGCACTAAAGTAACCCTACGCAAAAGAGAATACCCTAGCGGAAAAGTCTCCCTCTACCTGGACTTCTACCCCGCCATAAAGAACCCCCGCACCGGAGAATACACCCGGCGCGAATATCTGGGTATCTACATCATCAAGAGCCCCCGCAACGCACAGGAGCGCAGAATCAACGCCACGAAGATGAAACAAGCCGAGGCCATCCGCGCCCAGCGCGAAATCTCCCTCATCAATGAGCAATACGGATTCCTGGACAAAGGCAAAGAAAAGATGGACGCTGTAGAATACTTCTATCAGCTGCTTCAGACCCGCGGCAGTTCCAAATGGCTTGGCGCCTACGACCATTTCAACAAGTTCGTACACGGCAAATGCGCCTTCACAGACATTGACGTTGAACTCTGCAAAGGATTCCGCGAATACCTCCTCACCGCCAAGCGGCTCAACAGCAAAACGCTCACCATCTCCCAGAACTCCGCATCCGGATATTGGAGCACCTTCCGCGCCTTCCTTGCAGCCGCCTACAAAGATGGCTATCTCAAAGAAAACATCAACGACAACCTTGACAAGATAGAAACAAAAGAGACTCGCCGTGAATATCTTACAATGGAAGAGCTAAAGCGGCTCTATAATACACCCTGCGAGTTCCCGGTCCTCCGGCAAGCCTCCCTCTTTAGCTGCCTCACCGGCCTCCGTATCAGCGATATTCTCGCTCTCACCTGGGATGATATTCAGGACTTCCCCGATGGCGGCAAATGCATCCGGATCTGCACTGAAAAGACCGACACTGAAGCCACCATCCCCATCAGCAAAGAAGCCCTCGAACTTTGCGGCCCCCGCAGCACCGGCCTCGTCTTCAAAGGCCTCACCCGCACCATGGTCAACACGCACCTGAAGCCCTGGCTCAAACAAGCAGGAATCACGAAATACGTCACTTTCCACTGCTTCCGCCACACCTATGCCACCCAGCTCATTGCCGGCGGCGCAGACATCTACACCGTCAGCAAGATGCTCGGTCATACAAACGTAAAGACTACACAGATATATGCAAAGGTGCTTGACAAGGCCAAGCAGGAGGCCGTGCGTGCCATCCCGTCCATCTTCCAGTGAGTGAGATGGAACCACATGATATGTGCCCCGTCGGATTTGTTTCCAGACGGGGCGCATCTGTTTTTGACCAGAGGCCGAAACTCCGTCCGTATTCAACCGAAAATTGCAAAGCGTAGATTGCAACGTGCTTTTCGGGGAAAAATATTCAAGAGCGTATTCGGGACGTTCTCAGTGACATGGGCTGGCTGGTAGGCCGGAGAGGTGGAAAACGATGTGATTCAACCTTTTAGCAATTGCAAAAAACTATTAGAAAGTTGCGCCCGCAACCGACCAAAAGAAAAAGAACATGAAAGAATGGAATTTTAGGCTTACGCGGCTGACGGATGCCTCGTGGCGGGCGGCCAGAGACCGCATCCTGCTTGACGACTTCCTGCGCCGTATGGCCAAGGGAGACAAGTCTCAGAACGCGGTGTTCATAGACATCTGCTATGAGACGGGAGTGTCGCTCACTATGCTGCGCAACACTCTGAACCGCCACGGCATTGCCGTAGAAAAGAGAAAATGGACAAAGAAATCATTGTAGAACATACACACTATGGAAAAGACGCAGATTGAAAATTACCTTGCCCGTATAGAGAAGCTGGTGCTCATGACCGGCAAGGAGGTGCTGACAAGTGAGGAGGCCGCCCTCTATATGGGCATAAGCCGTGACC
>CAJOMY010000011.1 GCA_905235775.1 uncultured Bacteroidales bacterium
CCGTTCGATTCGTTCCTCGAGGGCGTGGTCGTGCCGCGCGGCGCCGTGGTCGTGTCCGGCAGCAAGCCGCTCCGGCGCGGTCCCGGCGCGGACAGCGGCGTGTCGCTCTACTGCCCGGTCATCGTCAAGTACCGCGACGAGAAGACGGCCGGATCCGTCGTCCTCGAAGACCTGCTCCGCTGATGATCGAATTCCACAAATATTCCGGTGCCGGCAACGATTTCGTCGTCCTGGACGGCCGTACGGAGGACGTCAGCGCCTTCCGCAACCCGGCCAGCATCGCCGCCGCCTGCGAACATTACCGGACCGACGGCCTGATGATCCTGACCGACGACCCGGACTATGATTTCCGGATGGAGTACTACAACTCCGACGGCTCCGGCGGCATGATGTGCGGCAACGGCGGCCGCTGCATCGTGGCTTTCGCCGATGCGCTCGGCTTCAAGCCCGCGGACGGCCGCCGGTTCTATTTCGTCGCCCCGGACGGCGGGCATACGGGCGAAATCATCGCCCGCGAGGGCGACCGCAAGACCGTGCGCCTGCGCATGATCGACGTGCACGAGTTCCACCCGGTCCTCGACGGCTGGTTCCTGGATACGGGCACGCGCCATTTCGTGCGTTTCGTTCCGGACGCCGAGGCCGTCGACGTGGAGACCGAAGGCCGCCGGCTGCGCTGGGATCCCGCCTTTGCGCCCGTCGGCGCCAACGCCAACTTCGTCTCCGTCGACCCGGACGGAACCCTGCGTGTGCGCACCTTCGAGAAGGGGGTCGAGGGCGAGACCCTCGCCTGCGGCACCGGCATCACCGCCTCGGCCATTGCGGCGTGGCTCGGCCGGAACGTCTCTCCTTCGCTCCCCGGCAGCCGGTCTCTCCAGGCGTCCGGCGTTGCCGGATCCCTCCCACTTGCTTCGGAAGCGGGCCCTTCCCTTTTACGGAGCCGAGAGTGGCTACGGTCTGGCGAGGCTGCCGCCGAGTCCGCTACGGCGACGTTCCGGTATGAGATACAGGCAAGGATTGCAAAGTTGGCGGTGGATTTCCGCCCGCTTCCGGACGGCAGCGGCTTCACCGACGTTTACCTGACCGGCCCCGCTGAAGAAGAAAAAATAGCGTGACCCGTAAAACGTTGATAATAAACAAAATATGAGATACGTGGGGTCGTTTTTAGGTACTACGGTTCTCTTAACTTATTGATAATAAACCTTTTGCGGGTCACGCATTCCGCTTATGGAATATAATTCTCCGACGACGTAGGGTCGTTCATGCGCTCCCCGGTGCGTGAGATTTTCAAAAAGGTGGACCTTGCGTCCATCTACTCCTTCGCCGGCGGCTACCCCGACGCGGCGACCTTCCCCATCGACGACATCCGCCGCATCAGCGCGCAGGTGCTGGAGAAATATGGCGCCAAGGCCCTCCAGTACGGTGCCACGCAGGGCGTCCCGGAGCTGCGGGAGGTGATCGCGCGCCGTTACGGCGTGCCGGTGGAGAACGTCCAGATCACAACCTCGTCCCAGCAGGGGATCGACGTCTGCACGCGCGTGTTCGTCAACCCCGGCGACGTTGTTCTCACCACCGCCCCGACCTACCTCGGCGCCCTGCAGTCCTTCAAGTCCTACCGGGCCGACATCCGCACCCTCGAGGAGGTCCGGAGCATGCTGACCCCGGCGACCGTGACCGCCCGAGGCCTCGTAAACGGGAAGGGCCCGGACGCCAGGATCAAGTTCTGCTACGTGATCCCGGATTTTCAGAATCCGAGCGGGGAGACAATGACGCTCGAGGAGCGCCAAAAGCTGGTCGCAATGGCGCGGGAGCACGATTTCCTGATAATCGAGGACAGTCCGTACCGCGAGCTGCGCTACAGCGGCGATCCGGTGCCGACCCTCTGTTCGCTGGCCCCGGAGCGCACCCTGCACCTGGGCAGCTTCTCCAAGATCTTCGCCCCGGGCTTCCGTCTGGGCTGGATGATCGGTCCCGTCGAACTGCTGGACCGGGTCTATGTCTGCAAGCAGTCGCTCGACCTCTGCCCGCCCATCCTCGACCAGTACATGGCCGCGGAGTTCATGGGCAGCGGCGCGCTGGACGCCAACCTGCGCAAAAGCATCGCCCTGTACCGCACCAAACGCGACCGCATGCTCTCCCTGCTGGAGCGGTATATGCCGGAAGGTGTGTCCTGGACACATCCCGAGGGGGGCCTGTTCCTCTTCCTGACCCTGCCGGAGGAGATCGACACTGTGGCCCTCTACGACCGAGCGCTGTCGGCGGGCGTCGCCTACGTGGCGGGCTCGTTCTTTTATCCCGACGGCTCGCACCGCAACACGATGCGGCTCAACTTCTCCTTCCTCGACGCTTCGCGCATGGAAGCGGGGGTGCAACTGCTCGCCAAAGTCATCAAAAACAGCGCTTTGACGCAATAATTGCGACCTTTTTCTTGTTTTTCGTGCGGAATTGCCTATATTTGCAGTCACCATCCTTCCGGCCACAGGAAGGAGGTGTCGCAAAACTAATATGCGAACGAGAGGGGAAATCCTGACTGTACATGCATTGGTGATGATTTTTCTCGCGGCGGGGAGCATTTCCTCCGCCGCGCAGGGCGTGGTGTCTCTCCGAAACAATATCGTCTGGGACGCCACCGGCACGCCCAACCTGGGCGTGGAATTCTCCATATCCAAGCATGTCACCCTGGGGCTGAACGGTGCCTTCAAGCCCTGGCCGCGTTTCCTGGCTTGGGACAACGACGTCGCCGACGGTGCCCGCTGGCGGCATCTCACGCTGGCTCCCGAGCTCCGCATTTATCCGGCGCAGGCCGGACAGCCGGGCTGGTTCTACGGGGCCAACTTCATCTACTCGCACTTCAACCTCGGCCAATTCAATCTTCCGATCGGGCCTTATGCCGACCTCCAGACGCATCGCCAGCAGGGCGACTTCTACGGCGGCGCCATCTTCGGCGGCCACATGTGGCGCCTGACGAAGCACCTCCGGGCGGAGGTCGTCGTGGGCGCCGGCGCGGGCTGGAACGAGTCCACCCGCTACGAGTGCGCCCGCTGCGGCACGGAACTCGGCTCCGCGAACGGCGTCTCGATCGTGCCCAAACTGGGTGTCAACCTCGTCTACAGTTTCGAGACCCGGCGCAAGGTCCGCCGCGAACTCCGGGAGATCGTCGGCGGCTTCACCCCGTCCATGCCGCAGGCCGACTCCTCCCNNNGGCTTCACCCCGTCCATACCGCAGGCCGACTCCTCCCTGACGGCCGCCGCTCCCGTCCTCCCCGACACGCTTGACCGTTCGGCCGCGCGGCCCGCGCCCGTCCCGGCGCCGCCCGTCGAGGTGGTCCCGGCCCCGGCTCCCGAAGCCGTTCCGGTGCGCGCCGAGCGGCACCCGCTCCTGCGGCACATCTCGGAATACCAGCCGTACACGCCCGATCGTGTGCTCAGCCGCGAGGAGGGCAGCGTGCCGGTATGGTTCCAGTTCGCCAAGGCCGACCTGCTGCGCAGCGTGTACGTCCGCGGCAGCGAACGTGACAACGGCGCCGGCCTCGACACCCTCGTCTCCGTCGTGAACGATCTCCTTGCCGACAGTTCCTGCGTCCCCGCGAAGGTTCAGATCGTCGGCTTCGCCTCCATCGACGGCCCGCACACCGTCAACGAGCGGCTCGCCCTGAGCCGCGCCGCGGCCGTCAAGTCCCATATCAAGTGGAAGACCGGCCTGTCCGAAGAGTTCTTCGAGCTGGTCTGCGGCGGTGAGGCCTGGAGCGAACTGCTGGACGAGCTCGCGCAGCGCCATGAAGCCGGACAGAGCCGGCTGAGCGACGAAGAATACGGGCGCGTGCTGCAGATCGTCCGCGAAGAGGCTGACCTCGATGCACGCGAACGCCGCATCAAGGCGCTTGACGGCGACGTTTACGAAAGACTCGTCCGCGGCCTCTTTGCAGACCAGCGCAGCGCCGTGTGCGTGCGCGTCTACTACGACGAGACCCCCGAAACGAATACAAACCCCCTTGAATAAATAGGAAGCAATGATGAAAAGAACGCTCACCATCATTTCCTGCTGGATGCCCGCCCTCCTGCTGTTCGCCCTGGCCGGCTGCAACAAGACGCCGGTCACCCCCAGTCCGGACTACGACCCCGAGAGCAACACCGTGAAGGCGAAGTTCATCCTGAGCATATCGACCAACAACGCGGCGACCAAGATGCCGGCTTCCACCGTGCAGGTGGACGGAAACGGTTTCCGGGGCATGGACAAAGTCCACATGCTGACCTATTCGCTGGACTACAAGGGCCAGAACGGAGACTATTTCCTGTTCAAGCCGGATGAAAAGTCCTCCGTGGCCACGCGCGACTACGACTTGGGTTCCCTGGTCACGGCGTCGGACATCACGTCCGACAAGAACAGCCGCACCGTCGAGCTGGCCGTTCCGCTGTCCGTGAACGCCATCCTGCTTTACGGATTCGCCAGCAAGACCGGTTCGGACGACGCCCAGGGGGCCGTCATCTCCTCCGGCTCCGTTCTGGGCGTAGGCAACCGCAACCTGAGCTTCCAGCTGCAGAACCGGCTCAAGGACGAGGCCGCCATGAACGGGTTCACCGGCATGTGCAACCTGCTGGCAGCCACGATGACCAGCCTGACGGACGCCACGCTGAGCAAGCACGTCTATGGCTCCGACGGAGAGGAGCGGGACAGCCGCTATGCCTTCTGGTGGCCGATCGACGACGACTCGTCGGATCCCGAGAAGTACCCCGTGAAGGACGAGTCCGGTGCTCCGCTGCATGAGAACGGCATCGTGAACGGGAGATATACCTATTATACGGGTTCCAAGTCCTGGCAGGATTTGGGCACGAGCTACGAACTCTTCCTGGAGAACCCCGCCGCGAACCCGCTTTCCCCGCTGGGCCAGGTCGTCGGCCGCGCGTTCTATGAGCTGACCCGCATTCGGACCAAGGGGTCCGGGGACAATGCGATCTCGGAGCTTCGTGCCGGCGACGCCTCCTCCCTGCTCCGCACGCTGCGGGACCTTTCGGACCTGGTGGACAGGGCCGCGCAGGTCACCGCGACCACCCCGGAAGATGAAATCGCCCGGCGGGTGGCCGAGGAGATCCGGTATCGCCTCCACGTCTATTTCGATTACAGCCTGGGTGACCTTCATTACAAGCGGATGGGAGAAATCCTGGAGACCGCTGAGAAATACCTGCCGGATTACGAAGAGCAGATCGGCCGATACTACAGTGCGCTGACGGCGGCCAGCAACGGAAACTTCTTTCCGGATCCTGTCAGCCTGTCCGGCGGATTCCCGGTCAACCTGAACCTGCCGCGAGGCGCCGCCATCATGAACTGTGCCCGGTCCGACGAAGGCAAGATGGTCTTCAGCTACCTCGATGAGATCCCCGTTTACGGCATGAGTTCCGGCTCCCTGCCCATCACC
Source organism: uncultured Bacteroidales bacterium (assembly GCA_905235775.1). Taxonomy (GTDB): domain Bacteria; phylum Bacteroidota; class Bacteroidia; order Bacteroidales; family UBA932; genus Cryptobacteroides. Next base: position 5,412 of record CAJOMY010000011.1, read on the forward strand.
AACTACCGCTTCCCGCCCGAGCTGCTCTACTGGGCCAATTCCGGTATCCGTGTCTCGGATGACGCGACCGACAAGCTCCCGGACATTCCCCATACCGTTTCTTCCTGGGCCGAGGAAAGAAACTGGTCCGACCTGTGGACGCCGAACGGCACGATCAGTTCGACTACCCGCAGCGTGGCGCTGATGAAGCAGGTCAACTACGGCACGGCCCTCCTCCGGTCTACCGTCCAGGCCGTTTCCCCGACGCTGTATGACAACAAGCACGGCATCTTCCCTGAGGAGACGAACGATGTTATCAACGTGGGTTCGACCTCCTTCAAGGTGACCGGACTCTTCATCGGCGGCGTCCAGGACGTGGTCGGCTGGGATTTTGTCCACAAGAGCGATAAACTCCCGGAGGGCGTGGCGACGAATCCCTTCGACAAGATGATCTACGACAAGCTGAGCTCCGAGATTTCCGTCTCGACGGACGTCAGCAAACCGATTTATACGCTGGTCTGGGACAGCTATCGTCCCAAATTCGAGGATGCGGAGATGACGAGGGTGGCCGGCATCGGCGACCAGAGCGACCAGGCGAGCATCTACGTGGCCCTCGAGCTGGTCAACAATACCGGCAAGGACTTCTGGGGCGAGATGAACCTGATCCGCAACGGCGGCACCTTCTATCTGGTCGGCAAGCTGGACCTCGAGAGCGACAGGGTAGCAGCCCAGGAGATTGACTTCCCGGACGAGAAGTTTTTCCATTATCCGCCGTTCGACGAAGAGGGACGCACGGTCAAGGTCAAGCGCGTCTTCATGCAGGACTATATGACGGAAGCCCGCTTCCAGATAGGCGCGACCTCGCTGCAGCATGCCTACATGACCATTCCGGACCTGCGTTCCAGCCAGGTCTCCATGGGCCTTTCGGTTGACTTGAACTGGCAGGAAGGTCTGGATTTCGAAGTGTTGCTGGGATCGGCGGACAACTGATCTGCCTGATGTAAGACTATCCGGATGCGCTGGCGCCATCTCACATCGTTTTTTGCTGCTACGGGCTTTCTCGCGGCATCCTTCACCGGGTGCAGCCTGATCGACGAGGACCTCACCGGCTGTACCAACCAGATCCGGCTCACGTACCAGCTCCAGCTCGATCCTGAGATCATCCAGGAGCTGGAAGACGAGTTGGATCTCCACGCCGACGAGGACATCCGCGCCATGTTGAAGGGCTATATCGACGGCGTCTTCACCAACTATGCCCGCGACGTGGACCTGTTCTTCTACGACACGGAAGAGCCGATGCCCATCCTGCGCAGCCTGAGCGAGACGATGAATTCCAGCTCGAACACCTATGCCCTTTCCATGCCGGTCCGTTCCTACATGCATACGGCCATCACCAACGTCAAGGTCAGCGAACAGGTGCAGATCGTCGGGGACGGAAATTATCCGACCTGCCGGCTCGAGCACGGGAAGACGGATGGCGTCTATGCGCCGCAGCGCTCCGGCCTGTTCACGATCCGCCGCCGCCTGGATGTCGGCACGAAGGCCAACCAGCGCTTCCGCATCCAGCTCGGCATGGCCAATTCGGCCACCGCGCTGGTGCTCGACATGGGCAAGGCCACGCGTGTCACGGACGTCCGCGTGGAGGTGGAGGGCATGGCCACGGGCTTCAACATCGCGGACAGCACGTATGTCTATGACGAGAATGCCGTCTTCTCCACCGAAGAGTTCGCCGTCGGCTACAAGCACTGCTACGCCTCCGTCCATTTCCCCTCGCAGGACGGCCCCGAGGAGGAGGACGAACTGCAGGAGGAAGACACCAAGGCGACCGACTTCACGGACGAGGAGAATGACGGGACTGAGCACAAGCTCTGGCGCTGGAAAGTCTATGCCACCCTCGATGACGGCAGCGTCACGCTGTCGACCCTGGAGATGCGTCCGCCCGTAAAAGCCGGTCAGCTCAAGATTCGCAACGCCTTCGTCTGGGACGAGGGCGAGGTGCGCTCCAACGATGTGGACGTCAGCATCACGGTCAAGTTGAATTGGAACCCCGGATTGGATATCGTCGTACCGCTGTAATGAGAAAAACGCATCATATCGCCGTTTCCCTGGCCCTGCTGGCCAGCCTCCTGCCGCCCGTCCTCTCGGGCTGCGGGAAGCAGGGGCCGGACCGGGACGAGCGGCTCTCCATTCCGGTGCTCCTGTCCGTCGGCGAGCTTTCCGGGGGCCTCTCGACCAAGATGACGGACGGGATCGTGCAGAATGACGACCCGAGGACCTTCCGCGGGATCCAGACATTCTATATCGTGCCCTTCAGCATCCCCAAGGAGGCTGCGGGCGACGCCCTGCGCGAGTTCGTCCGGGCCACGGACCCGTGCCTGCAGGAAAACATCCAGCTCTCCGGGAACCTCCAGCGGTACGATTTCGAAGGCGCCGACGCCACCAAGGGCTTCTACTCCGGCGGCTCCTTCGTACCCAACACGACCAATACCGTCCTGGCGTACGGCCAGGCGACGGAAGAATACTCCGACACGGCCCCGCTTGGCTCCATTGCCTTCAAGCGGCGTCACGGCGTCATCCGGCCCAGCGATCCGGTCGTGACCCGGACCGGCACCGTGCCGGCCTCGGACCTGGCGTTCGACCTCGAACCTTTCTTGTATAACACCCAGGCGAACTTCGACGCCTGGAAGGCAGCCCACCTGTCCATGCTCAATGCGATTGCGGCCGCGGCGGCCGGGACAGCCATTTTCAAGGAGCCGGCCACGTACGAAAACGACGTTACCCTCGCGGCGGCGTTCCGCGCTTTCTCCGGCGAAGGTAAAGTCTTCTCCAGCGCCGATGTCCCGGCGCTCCTGACGAGGCTGTACCGCACCTGTTCCACGATGCCTTCCAATGCGAAAGACGCCGCAAAACAAGTGGCCGTGGCGGTTTGTGCAGCCATCGACGGCTACACGGCCGGGGCCGCTCCGCTGCTGGTCCGGACGGGCGGGTCCGCCGAAACGAGCATCATCTCCATGGTCCGCCCCGCCGACGTCGCCTTCGGCCTGCCCGAAGGTGCGGTCGCCCTCCAGTGGGGTGAAATCCGGATCGGCCTGCCCGGAAGCGGCTTCGGCTTCCCGGAGAAGGCCGAGGGCGTCAATCTGGCCCCTACTCAGAGCTACTGCTATCCTCCGGCGCTCTGGTACTTCGTCAACAGTCCCCTGATGGGCAATCCCCTCGGCGGCATGCAGGACCAGTTTGAGGACCGGACGCGCTATCCGCAGTGGAGGGATATCGTTGACGCGAAGGCGGGATCGACAAGCTACTACACCCGGGGCGTCGACCTGGATTCCAAGGCCGCCCTGGTGCGCGACCCGCTCCAGTATGCCGTGGGCTTGCTCAAGCTGAAGCTGAACGGTCCGTCCCCGTCCACGGCCACGCAGCTGGCGGATAAGGTCGGAAAGATGCTCCCCATCTACAACACGGATTTTCCGCTGACCGGCATCGTCATCGGCGGCCAGCGCACGCAGAAGTATGATTTCTCGGCTTCCGACGAGGACATGCGTTTTGTTTATGATGCGGACGTGAACGATCCGTCCGGCGCCCCCAGGGCCTGGATTTCCACGTACGACAGCGACCCCGTCAGCACCCTGGTTTTCCAGACCCGGGACGGGGAAGATATCTATTTCGCCCTGGAATTCCGCAACGACAGCGAGGAGAGTTTCACCGGCATACGGGACTGCACCATCCTGCCCGGCAGCAAGTTCTACCTGATCGGAAAGATGGCATACAGTGCGGGCACGACCACGGATGCCGTCAGGCCGTCAGCCGTCTTCGTCAAGGATCATGTCACCACGCTGACCGTATCTTTCGAGTCGCTTGCCGGAGCCTGTTCCGTCCTGCCGGAGCTGGCCACGCCCGACCTCCAGCTGGGCGTCAGCTCCCGCTTGAGCTGGGATGCCGTCACCCCCTATAGTGCCCAACTCCAATGAGAAAGATCCGGCTCATATCGCTCTGCCTGTTCGCGGCCTTGTTCGCGGGCGCCTGTTCGCGTCTGGACGAGAAGACTGCGCTGAACATCTATGTCCGCCTCCCGGAGCAGGCGCCGGACACCCGGGCCGTCACGAACTGGTCGTCGCTGCTCGCCAAGGAAACCCGGATCAACGACCTGCGGATCTGGGTCTTCCTCCACACGGCGACCGACGCGACCCTGGCCCCGGGCATGCTGCTGGGCTATCTGGAGCCGAAGCAGCTGAACATTTCCGGCGGCGAGGTCCAGAAGTTCTCGGTCTCCCTGGACCGGACCCTGGCCGCGAAAATCCAGACCGTGGACGTGTATGTGCTGGCGAATGCCGGTGCGGCCGGACTGTACGGGATCGGCATGGAGGCGACTCCTGCCGACCTGGATGCGCTCGTTCTGTCCGGAGATTTGTTCGGAATCGACGGGAACGGCGAGCCGACGGCCACGGACATCATTGACAATGTCGGCCTGCCGTATACGGCGTTCGGGAAGAACCTTGCCTTGAGCGGCTCCGGCTCCGACCTGTCCATTGCCAACGTGGAGCTGGTGCGCGCCGTCTCCAAGGTCCAGTTCGTCTTCGCACAGAAGAAGGAAGGCGAGCTCCTCCCGGTGGAATTCCAGATCACCGGCCTGGAGCTCAGCAGCGGGCAGATTCCCGAGCGGGAATACCTGTTCAACGACAGCGGCAGCGCCTGCAAGATTGACGGCGGCTATGTCGACAGGACGTTGTCCTTCATCAACCTGCCGACCAAGGCGGGCATCGCCGGCCTTTCCGATCCGGGCAGCTACGCCTATAACCCGAATGCCGGCGAATCGGCGCTGTCCTATCAGAACCGGATCTACGAAGCCCTGGTGAGCGGCACCCTGACCGGCTATGCCCCCTGCTACCTGCGGGAGAGCGACAAGGCGCTGTCCGGCAGGATCAGCTACCGGATCGGAGGCTCCGACATCAAGACGGTGTCTTTCAGCATGGGCGCCTCCGAGCAGCTTGCGCGCAACCGCAGCTGGGTGCTGTATTTCTACTTCAACAACAACAGTATGACCCTCTCGGTTTCCTACAGTCCCTGGGAGGATGTCGGCCCATATACCATCATAGGAAGATAAGACGATGAGATGGAACCTCGCATATCCGGTCTTCGCGGTCTTGTCGCTGACGCTTGCCCTGGCAGGCTGCCGGCGGGAGCCGTTGCCGGGAGGCGGGGACGTCCTCCGTTTCTCGGTTGACGCCCCGGAAGATGCTTACGCGCTGACCCGGGCCTATTCCCTTCCCGGCGTGACGCCGCCCGCCGATCCTTTGCGCAGGGACGGGAACCGGGTCCGCGTCTGGGGCAGCATGAATACTTCATCCAATGTCTTCAACAGCCCGTATCTGGAGCTTGTCTGCGAAGGAAATGGCAGCACGGCCGACTGGGACTACGCCGGAGACCGGTATTACTGGTATGCAAGCGCCGCGTACCAGTTCCGTTCCGTTTTCACGGACGGCCACGATGCGGACATCCAGAGCGGTGACGCCGGAGAGGTGAGGGTCGCCTATCCGGGCGGCTATGACCTGTTGGTGGCGGCGGCTTCGATTGCCAGCGACGCCCCCAAAGAGGCCACGCTGACTTTCCGCCACGCCTGCGCGGCCGTGCGTTTCTTCTGCGTGGATCCGTCCCGCGGGACTGCGACCACGCCTAACTACTCCGTCACGCGCTTCAGCCTGCGGAACGTCGCCAAGACGGGTACGCTGGCATTCACCGGCACATCCACGGCGACGACGGCCTCCGTGACCGGCTGGACGCCCGGCCCCGCGACCGGCGAAGCCTGGTCGCTGCCGGGCAGCTGGGAGGTACCGGACATCCGTTCGGCCAGCGAAGTCTCCGCGCTGACGCCCTGGTTCTACTTCGTCCCGCAGACCCTGGGTGAAGACGCGGCGATCGAGCTCTCCTTCAGCCCGGCGACCACGGGACAGACCATTACGCTGACGCACCTGCTGAAGGACAGCTCCACCGCCTGGGAGCCGGGCAAAATGTACACCTACTTCATTGTCATCGAGCCTGCCGGCATCCGCTTCGAGGTCGGCTGGGCAAACTGGGGCGACCCCGTCATACAGGAACTATAATCGGGAAATGATGAGACGAATTGCTGCATACCCGGTCCTGACCGCTTTGTTGCTGACAGCATCCTTCGCAGGTTGCCGTCAGGAAGCGCAGCCCGTGTCCGGGGATGCCATCCGCTTCTCGGTCGGGCCCGTAGCGGCCGTCGATATGCAGACCCGGGCGGAAGCACCGCTCCCGACCGAGGAGGATTTCAAGACCAAGACGATAGCGCTTTACGGTCTGTGCACGCAAGGGACGTCGGAGGAAACCCTGTTCAACGGGTCGACGGTACTCACCTACGACGCCGCCTCGACGCAGTGGACCTACACTCCGCTCCGCTACTGGACCCGGGGAGGCGTGTACGATTTCCGCGCGATATCTCCCGCCAACCGTGCGTCCACCGGCGGCAGCGCCGCGCAGGTACAGGCCGATTTCGGCGACGATTATGACCTGATGGTCGCGGCGAGCCACGTCGCCACTCCGCTGGCCTCCACGGCATCCGTCGATCCGGTTGTCCTGACATTCGTCCATGCCGACGCGGCCGTCCGCTTCGTTTTCAAGAAAGACGCAAACGAGCTCCGGACCTGCCGGATCACGCACTTCCAGGTGGACAACCTGTCCGCCTCCGGCACCATGACCTATGCCTGGAATGGCACGGAAGACACCATCTCCTGGACGCCTGGCGCGAAGGAAAACGGGGTATTCGCCTGGACGGCGGCGACGGATGACGACGCCCTGGAGCTGGCGGACACATACGCGAGCTTCGACGGATGGCACCTGGCCGTCCCGCAGACGTTCGGCGGGGCGACCGTGCGGTTCGTGTACAAGGTTGGTACGGACGTCATGAACGCGGTGCTTCCGATCCCGGACGGGACCAAGTGGGAGCCCGGCATGACCTACGAATACCGGATCGACATCGATAAGCTGGCAATCGGTTTGACCTTTGCCGTGAATCCTTGGGCTGCGACCGAGGTGAACGGGTCTTATACAATCCGATGACGATGGATGGGAAAAGAATCATAGCGGGATTATGGCTCGGATGCCTTCTGGCAGCCCCGGGATGCAGGCGTGAGCCCATGCCGGCAGGCGGCGACGGGGCGATCCGCTTCTCCGCCGGCCCCGCGCTGACGGTGCAGGAAGCCCCCGCCACCAAGTTCGGAGCCATGAAAGAGGGTTTCACCACCGCCGGAGAGACGGTCCGGGTCTATACCCGGCGCAATACCGACGGCAGTCCCGTGTTCAACGGCGACGCCGTCACCTGGGACGGCAGCGCCTGGAGCTATGACAACATCCGCTACTGGAACTGGACCTCCTCTTCGGATTATTATGACTTCCTGGCCGTGTACCAGCCGGCCGGCATGGCCATTTCCCCGACATTCGACAACGCTGCGATTCCGCTGCGCCTCTCCGCAAGCTACAACGCGGCGGCGGCCCAGTACGACCTGATGCTTGCCGGCACGCGCCGGAAGTATGAAGATGAGAACCACCTCAGCCCCGTGTCGCTGGAGTTCCGCCACATGCTCAGTGCCGTGACGTTCAAGCTGACCAATCTCTCCAACGCGACGCAGGTCAGGCTGGATGGATACCATTTCGAGAACATCGTCACCCAGGGGACGGCTTCCGTCAGCGCCGATTACGACAGCGAGGGCAACCCCGCTTTCGCCTGGTCCGAGACGAGCCGTCAGGCCACCCCGACCGGCGGTTCGGTCAGCGCCAGCGCTGCAGAACTTTCGGGACGTATCCCGTGGACCGTGGGAACGAACCGGACCAAGACCGTCGACCTCTATGACCTGATGATCCCGCAGAGCCACGAAGGGAAAATCGGTGCGGACGGATACCCTGTCCTGGTGGTGGATTATACGCCGATCGGATTCTCCCCCGGCCACGCGGAGATCCTGCTGAAAGACATCCCGGTAACGGGAGGTACGACGCCCATTACCGGCTGGGAAGCGGGCACCAAATACTGTTACGAAATCAATATCGATCCGGACGCCGGTGCCAAGGTCCGGGTGATCGTCATGCCCTGGGACGATGTCCAGGCGGAGACCCCCGGCCTGCTCCTGCCCCCCGATCTGACACTTTGACCATGAACATGAAGCTTTTGTTGTCCATATCTGTTTCCCTGGCGGCCCTGGTCCTGCTGACCGGTGTCTCCTGCACGCGGCAGGAGCTGCCTGGCGGCGCCGTGACCATCACCCTGTCCTCCGGCCGGCCGGAGACGCGCGGCGAGGTGGAGATTGCGGACGGTTCGGAGATCTACAGGGACAGCGGGACCGGCGATCCGGACCTGATCGTGCTGCTCTTCAACGCGGAAGGGAATCTTACCGCCAAGTACCCGGACTTCGGCCAGATCGTGTCCAATCCGACGCCCTTCGACCTGATGGTCCGCATTGGCTCGGACACGGACGGAAATCCGATTGCTTCGGGAGACTATACGGTGTATGCCTTGGCCAACACCGCCAAGCTCACAACAGATGGCTGGCCGCTGACCAGCGAGACGATCGCCGGCATCACGAGCCAAGCCCAGGCGGATGCGTTGCTCTTCAACGCTGCGCCCCCCGCTTCCGTAACGCGGATGCCGCTGGTGGCCAAGGGGTCGCTCAGCGTCGATGCAGAGGGCCGGGGCAACGCGACGCTGAACCTGCAGCGTCCCGTGGCCCGGGTGACCGTCCGCTTCGTCAATCAGTATGGAGACGACCTCATCCTGACCCCGTTCAATTTCACGCTGCATGGCGTGAATCCTGACCGGGGCTACCTCTTCCCGCACACTCCGGACATCCCGGCTGGCATCACGTATGGCGACATATCGCGGAACATCGCGAGTCCGTCGTCCGCCGTCCTGCCGGACAATACGGATCCTGCCAACCCGGTTTACGAAATCTCCTCCCTGGTCTATCCGGGCGAAGGGCCCTACTCCTGCGCGCTCTCCTTCTCCATCACAAAGGTCGGGGACAACACGGTAGATCCGGCGCGGGCGTTTGTATACGATAACCTTCCGGTCCACAACCGGCGCGGTGAGGACATTCCCTCCATCGCCCGCAACCAGAGCCTGGCTGTCACGATTACCATCAGTAAAGGAGAGATGCTCTCCTTCAGCTTCGAAGTGGGCGGATGGACTGAAAAAACCGAAACAGTCACATTTGATTAGACGATGAGAAATCTGACCCATATAGCTTTCCTTTTCGTTTTGATTAGCGCAAGCGCCTGCATTCGGGAGAACCTCCCGGAGCGTCAGGTTGTGCCGGAGGGTGCGCCCGTGACCCTGACCATCGGGTTCGGCGCCACGACGCCGACGGAAGTGCATGTGGGCACCAAGGCGGAAGCCGCGGCGGCGGACGAGACGCGCGTGCACGATCTCTACGTCCTTATTTTTGACAGTAACGGGACCCGCAAATACGGACGCTATTTCAACTACGAACACAAGTGGGACAACATGGACCCGCTCCACAGCACCGAGAACGAAAATGAAGGCTGGTATGTCCGGAACAAGACCATCGATGGCACCGTTGACCCCGTGACCGGCCAGGCGGTTGAAAAGACTGTAGGCGCCGTCAAGATCGCGACCACGGCCCTCTCCAGTTGCACCCTGGTGCTGCTCGCGAACATCTCCAACGCCCTGGTTTCTCTTGGCGATGCGGATCCGCTGGACGCGCTCAACGCCGTCGCTTCGCTCAGCGCGCTCCGGGACCTGCCGGTCCGGCTGGAGCAGAATGTCGTCGAGCGCAATAACCTCTTCCTGATGGCGGGCGAGTACCCCGGCCTGGACATGACCAGCATGCGATGGGACACCTCACCCGCAGCCGATGGCTTTGGCTCCGAGTACCGGGTGACCCTCTCGCCGCTCGACGCCAAGGTGAAGTTCCGCATCAAGGGCAATCCGGACAACATCTCCGAACTTGTCACGCACAAGTGGACTGTCCACAACGTTCCGTCCAGTTGTTACCTCTTCCCGACCAACCCGGACACCGGGCGGACCGGCTATTCCGTTCCGTCGGGTGACGGGAATTTCCGCTTCGACGTGGGTCCCGTCTATTTCGACGGAGAGGATGGGGAATGGAGCACCTTCACTTTCTACATGCTGGAGAGCTGCCTGAGCCCTTCCGTGGAGATTCCGGACCCTTCCGCGCCGGCGTCTTACTACCTGCGCGAGAAGCAGATCAAGAATGACGCGCCGGGCATTGGCGGCTACACGGAGAACGGCGACTGGCTGTATGCCCCGGCGGACGCTCCGTACGTCACCTTCAGCGCATCCATGACGCTCACGTCCGATGGCATTGCCGGCCTGACTGATTGGGGAGAGGAGACCCGGCCCATCGGAGTGACCGGCGAGATGAGCTACACCGTACATCTGGGTGACTTCACGGGCGACGACGCCAACAACTACGACACGGAGCGCGGGCACTTCTATACCTACGACATCACCCTCAACAACGCCACCAATCTCTACGCCGAGGTGCACTCCTTCGACACGGGCGGGTCTGAGCTGGAGAATCAGCCAGGCCAGGAAGGCGCCCTGTTGCTCTACAGCGGCGGCGTGGTCAACTGCGACGCGCACTACGAGTACCGGATGATCGAGTTCTTCTACAATGAAGGGCTGGCGGAAAGGCTGGAGACCGATCCGGACTACCACATCTTCTCCTGGAACGTCCGGACCCCCTTCACCGGGAACGGCATCCCGGATTGGGACATGACGAAGCACCGCTATGCCGCAGACAGCACGGAGGTGGACTTCCTATGGGTGAAATTCGCCGTCAACCTGCTCGAGGACCCTACGAAGACGCCCAAGACCAGCCCCTACAGCGACAAGCGCATCCCGTATCCCGGGAAGACGGCATACGACTACAGTTGGTATCCCGGCAAGGAAGGTGACGTCCCGGAACTGTTCGACGTCAACCAGCTGATCAACTATATCTACTACCAGTACGCGCTGAAACTGGCTCACGATGCAGACTCTTCGCAGCCGGCCGACATCTTCGACTCCACAGGCAAAATCCGCGTGACCGCCTTCGTGGACGAGTACTACTATGAGTATGACCCGTTCACCGGGTCGTTCAATCCGGACCTGTGGCGGAAGTTCGTCAATGCCGAACCGCGTGAGATGCACATCCTGTCCAAGGTCCTGTCCAGCCGCGACCAGCAGAGCAGCCTGATCAACGCCAGCCACTCCATCATCCAGCGCTCCATCCAGTCGATCTACAACATCGACGCGCCGGACCTCTCTTCCGTCTGGGGCGTGGAGTACACGGACGAGATCCGGGAGACAGAAGACGAAAGCGCGAATCCCTGGCGTGGTTGGGATTGGGGTGTGGCCAGCAATACCGCCATCAACAGCTATGTCAAGAACGAGGAGAACGGCCGGCTCAATTCCGCGGCGCTCTGGGGGCTGTTCCCGGCGCCGGACGGCGACCATGACGAGTGGACCGATTTCCTCAACTACGCCGTCGTCAACAGCGTTCCTGAGCTGAAAGACGACACCCACCGCAAGATGGCCTACTCGTGCCTCACCCGCAACCGCGACAACAACGGCGACGGGAAGATTGACCACGAAGAGATCCGCTGGTACATGGCCTCCATCAACCAGCTCAAAGGCATGTGGATCGGCAACGGATCATTGTCCACCACCGCGCGTGTCTATCAACCTTTCGTTGCCGGGGGGGACTGGCGCGCCCACATCCTCTCGAGCACCTGCAAGGACAACAGCAGTAAGCCCAGGTACCTCGTCGCCGAAGAAGGTGTTGCAACCGCCGTTTATGGTGACAACTGGATCGGAGGAAATGAGCGCTTGCGCGAATCGGTGCGTTGTGTGCGCAACGTGGGCACCTACACCGTCGGGAGTATGGCACTCGACATCTCCGGTGCACCTTACGACGTGACTCCGGACAATTATTATACGGTGGAAGAGCTTGTCGATCCTGCCAACCCCGGCAATGTTGAATATTCCTCCTATACCCTTCGCTTCCTGCGCCTGGACCCCAAGTCCCTGCGGGAATACACCGACAAGGAGTTGCCTTTCCATGACGAGAAGTCGGCCAACAACAGCGTCTATCTGGAACTGCATACCCAAAGCCGCGCCAGCCGGGCCACTGAGACGCCCGATTACCCGGACGTGCCCGCGAATAGTATCTTCCCCGGTGAGACGGAGAAGATAGACATGGGCACGATCAACGAGGAGATTACCAACGCAGGCTACAACAGGTTCTGTCCGGCCGGATACCGCCTGCCGAACCAGAAAGAGCTGGCCGTCATGACCATGGCTCTTCCGAACGATTACTGGAACACCCCCAATCGTGTTCCCTGCCGCACCTACTCCTCCTATGGGTACTATGCGGCCCCCGGCCAGCAGAAGGAGGAAGGCAAGGAGGCGACCAAACTGGGCTGGGCGTATTCCGGGGACATTCAGCTGGCGGACCGCAACAGCGGCAAGAATACGCAGGAGTCGACGCGCATCCGCTGTGTGCGGGACGACAATCTCACCGGCACGATCACCGGCCGGATGTATCTGACGCATCTTCGCGTCCAGCCGGGCGAGCAGACGACGCTGAACTTCAACTTCTCTTCGTCTGCGGCGGCCTTCCGGTCCGGAACCCTCTACCTGTGCTACAACGACGTGAACGGCCATCTGGTCGAGACGGAGATTCCGCTGGCCAGACAGCCGGACGGGCTGCAGTACCGCACGAACCAGCCCTTCACGGTGCCGGATCCCGAGAGCCTGAGCCCGAGTGCGGGCGCTTCGCCGACCGACATGCGGCTCAAGCTGGTGCTGTCCAATGTCCGGGAAGGCTCCGAGACCACCTTCTACACTTCGTTCACGGTGACCGACGTGGATGTCCAATGCAGCATGGATCTCCTGGCCGGATCCGACGGAGAACTGGGATTCCCCGTCCGCATCCAGGCCGCGACGAATGGCGATCCCGTGAGATTGACTTCCTTCCGGTTGTGGTACAGGAAGGGATCGGATGGCGTTTGGCAGCTATACAGGGAGATTTCGGAAGCTGTGGACAAGGTCGATTATACGACGACCGTTTATTTCAAGCCTGCTTCGCTGGAGGAAGACATCTATTTCTTCAAGGTCCAGGCTGCAACGGAGGAGCACGAAATAACGAGCGCCATGCAGGCGATGGAATTCCTGAAAGTGAATTATGCTCCGAACCAGGGTGCCGAGACCGCCGAAGGATTCAAGGAATGGAAGGATCCCTGGTGGCAGGAGTACTCGAATGCAAATGGCTGGCTTCAGTCCCTGGTCGGACAGGTCCCCAATGAATACAAGGATAAAGAGCAGAACTATGTCATTTCCGAGAAATGGAAGGTCAAGGCCATTAATTTGGTCTTTGCGGACGGCGACTTCATCGAGACGGACATGGATCTTTCCAACTGCGTCTTTATCGATGCCGGGGAAAAAGATAAGCAGGATCCCGGCCTGGACGAAATCCTTACATTCGGACCGACTTCCGATTTGGACTGGACGGCGCTGACGACGCATTTCTATTATCCTTTACATTCCGGGAATACGGACCGGTTGCGTATCCACTCGCTCAACAGCAGCGGCGGAGCCGCTCAGATCGATGCTCTAAACTCGTTGACAAGCCTGGTAGTCCGCCTGGACGAAAACGGAATCTCATTGGACGATATCCCGCTGAACTGGAACAATGTCCAATATAGGGAATCCATGACTGCCTTGCGGAACTCCAGTGTGGTGTACATCGGTTCCGAAGAAGGCGACCACCGTTCGCGCGCCAGGTACAATTACGTCCGTGTCGTGCGCAAAGATCCGAGCGACGTAGCAAACAATACGAACGGAGGCTTTGACAACAACCCGCAGAATGGCGGCAAGCTATAGGAGGGCAGTGTATGAACATCAGAAACATCCCATATTTCATCGGAATAGCCCTGTTCTTTATCGCCTGCGACAGGGAACCGGTCGCCCCGGACCTTCGGGAGGGGACCACCATTCATTATACGGCCACGGCCACGGACGATGTCGGGACACGCGCCTCTCTGAACAACAGCAACCAATATGTCTTTGAAGAGGGAGACCGCTTGTATGTGACGACGGCTGGAGATGAGATGCAGGGTGTGCTGACGCTGTCTTCCGGGGCGGGGACCGCAACGGCCACCTTCGAGGGTGAACTCAGCTGCAAAAACGAGTTTTATCCCAAGGACGAGACTTCCCTGTCCGCTACGCTCATCAGCGCGCAGGACGTCATCCACCGTGTCAATGCGAGCGGCGTGCTGGAGACCCGTTACCCCGCCGGCGAATATGCCGGCAACTTCCCGAACGCGGTTCGGAAGTTCAGTGATCTCAAGGCGGAAAGCACATTCGGGGCCTCCTTTTTCAGCCTTCAGCAGCAAACATCATTCTTGATATGCGATATCTCCTTTGATGTACACGAAGAACCTGAAACTGTGACTGCAAGGCTTGCGAACGGCGGGAGTACGCTCCGCTCGGTGGATGTCAGTCCGGTTGTCGAGTATGGCATCGCCAATATTCAGTTTGTTTTACCCTTTCCAGGTGGAGAGATTACGTTGTCCGACGCTACAATTTCCATTGATGACGGACCTGCGTTTTCCATCCCGGGATCGCAGGAGTTGGCCGCCAATACCTACTACAACATCCGCCGGGGTACACTTCCGTTCGTGATCCTCCCGCCGTTGTCCGAATATGATGCTGGTTATGTGTGCGGTACAGCCGAGGAACCCAAGCAGGCCTTCCCTGTTCATATTGCACCGGTTGAAAACCTGATAGACACGTCATTGCCCGGCATCTCCTCCCGAAACCTTGTCATCACGACGCCCGAGGATGGCGATGTGTCCATTTCTCTTGGAGAAAATTGGGCGGTTGGAATGGACCTGGATCCCGAGAGTGTCCTGGGAGCTATTTTGACGAAGGAACATACTACAGTGTTGAAGCCGGGGAATTATGTCTTCTCAATCGACGGCGTGGCGTCTACCGCCGCAAAGATGACGATTCTCCGGTCCGCATATTCTCCCGGCGGGCAAGGCTGGTGGGATTCGATTCCCGGCGGTTTGAGAGAAGGGGATTATGCGGAGGTGAAAATGAGTGTCAACCGAGCTCAATCCAGAGCGAACCTGATAGGTTTTGGTACAGATATCGGGTCATTGGGCGGCAACGATTGGAATACCGTCAAAGGCTTCTTCATCTTCTATCCGGAGAACACCAATAACTACGATATGCTGATTGATGGACGTCAGTCCAACGGAAACGTTTTCAATGAGTTTAAAAGGGCATTCAACTATGAGACCACATATGCCGGGCAAGCAATGGTTATCCGCTTTTCATACGATGACGTCTATTGGAATGACGGATTGCTGACAAAAGACGGGGACACGGATAAATTGAGCAACCGCGGCAATTTCAACGAGAAATACCACGCCTGGTTCGGTGACGACAACTTGAAGATAGGTTCTTATCAAGGAGCTAACAGGTCCAAGGCCTACTATGATTTTATCCGGGTGGTCCGCTCTCCCGAATAGCTCCCCGTCCCCACGGCCCTGCGGAAAGAAAACGCAAAAAACACTGACCCGCGGCGGAATATTCAAAATTTTATGTATCTTTGCAGTCCCAAACGAGGCTTTAGCTCAGTTGGTTCAGAGCGCTTGCTTGACAGGCAAGAGGTCAGCAGTTCAAATCTGCTAAGCCTCACCAAAAGAAAATCAGAGACTTACGAGAGTCTCTGATTTTTGTTTTCCTTTGCGGAGTTCGTCAGCTTTGTCCAGATCAGATGATAATCTCGATCCGTGCGGTCTCGCCTGCCTTGAACGTGTACTGGACATGGTCGCCGTCCTTGGCCAGCTCCTTGCCGTTCACAAGGATGCGGCAGCCTTCCCGGCGGTTGCGAAGCGTCAGGGTCTGGGCCTGATTGGAGGTGATGGAGGCACGGATGCCCTTCTCGTCCCAGTCCATATGATTAAGCTTGGCGAAGGTATACAGCCAGACGCCGTCAATGGCGCCGTGCATCAGGTTGGCGGGCATCACCGGCAGGAATTCCACCGTGCCGGGCTCGCTGAAGACGCACATCTCCACCAGGAACGCCGGGACAGCGCCCGTCAGGTCCGGGAACACGCCCCTGTAGGGGAAGTGGCTGGTCTGCAGCGTGCGGCGGACGAAGCCGTGGTTGAGCAGCTGGCTCAAGTTCTGCTCGGCTTCTTCCATATCCTTGAGGCGGATGGCCGTGAAGGCGCGGTGGATGATGCCATGGGCGGAGTCGTCCTGCTGGGCGCGCTTGCGGTTGGAGATGATGATGGCCTCCGTCAGCGCGGGATCCTTTTCGGGCGTGACCGCGCGGCCGGGCCACACGTCATAATGGTGGGACACGTGGCGGTGGTTGTAGTTCTCCTCGATCGTAGGCCAGGCCCATTCCTTGAGGCCGCCTTCCAGGTCCAACAGATAGGTGGGAAGCGATGCGAGCTGCTCCTCCCAGTGGGGGATGTTCTCCTGCTCGATGCCCAGGGTCTTGCAGCCGTCGATCAGGTTCATCAGGATCTCGCGGCAGATGGCGATGTCCATGACGGAGTTGATCCTCGTGGGATTGATGTCCCGGCTGGTGACCGTCTCATAGCCGGGATTCGGGGTCGGGTTCTCCGGTGAGAAGGACGGATAGAAGATGACCTTGCCGTCCGGACCGCGGTCGCATGCGTAATCCTCGTAGAACAGGGCCATTTCCTTGTAGGCCGGGATCAGGCGGGTCCGCAGGAATTCCTTGTCTCCCGTGACGAGGTAGTAGCCCCACAGTTCGTTGTAAACCCAGCCCAGGACGCCTGTAAAGCCGTAATGCGGATAGGTGTGGGAGAAATGGTAGTACAAGCCGGAATCCGGGTCGCAGTGGACGCTGGCCAGCAGGCCGCGGGCGCCGTAGAGCAGCTGTGCGTTGGTGCGGAAGTCGTCGAACTTCGTCTCGTAATACTTGAAATACACGTCCATCTCGTCGAAGAGTCCCGTGTTGTTTCCCGCGCAGACCTGCAGGTTGGTGTTGATGTTGTGTTGGCCCGTAAAAGGAGGAATATACTTGCCCGTCTCGTAGATCTGGAAGAAGCGGCCCATGTCATAGAGCTTCTCCAGCAGGGTGGGATCCAGCTCGTTCCTGCTGTGGGCGCGACGGAGCAGTTCCTCGCCGGAGAGCAGCAGGTCTTCGTCGTTGCTCAGGTGGATCCGGGAGCGGTCCATCCGCTCGCCGATGTATTTTTCGTTACCCTTGAGCAGCTTGTCGAAATCGACCTTCATGGCCAGCAGTCCGTCCCGGACGCTCTTGGCGCATTCGAAGGTGAAGTCGCTTTCGAAGCGCTCGATCTTCGAGACGATCGTCAGGCCGTCCGCGCCGGAAATGCGCATGCCTTTCTCGGTCTTCTTCATGGTGCCGCCTTTGGGCAGGAAGCGGATGACCACGGCGTAGCCCTTGCGGCCGTAGTCCGGATTGTACGCGCAGGCCAGCGTGATCACGCCGTCCTCGATCTTCAGATCATGGGTGCTGCCATTCAGTCTGGGCAGCCCCATCTCCACGTCCAGGTCCAGCTGTCCCTTCGGCGCGGTGAAGCGGTTCACGGTGACGTCCCCGTCATAAGCGCAGAAAGATTCGTTCCGGAAAGAACCGCGCGCATCGGTCCACATGGAGGTGATCATGCCGTTCTGCATGTCCAGGAAACGGAGATAGTCCCGGGTATCGGGCTGCTCCGGACGGCGGAAGGTGAGCGTGAAGGCGGTGTGCCTCCGCGGACCGCCGACGGGGTACAGAATCCGGTTGTCGAAATTCATGTATTTCTCGAAACCGGCCTTTTTCTGGGCCTCGTCCACCAGGGCGTTCGCCTCATCCGGCTTGCCCTCCAGCAGCAGCCTGCGGATACGGGGCAGGTAGGGGCGCAGGTCCGGAGGCAGGGGAGTCTCCGCCCATTGCGGCTCATAGAGCATCTCCTGGGTATAGGTCATCACCTCGTTATAGGGCTGGCCTGAAGCCTGGAGGCGCAGGGTGCCGTTGCCGGTGATGAAATAGTCCGAAGATTCTTCTGCGGGTGCGATGGAGCAGATATTGTGCTTCGGCAGGATGGTCGAGCGCTGCTCCACGGGAATATACGGGATGGAATACTCGAGCTTTCTGGTATCGATCTTCGGATCATTCAGAACGCCCTTGGCGCCGGTGGTCCCCACCGCAAGGTACAGAAATGCGAAAAATGCAATTAACTTTTTCATGGATAGTATATTAGTTGTGTAAGAATACGAAATCCTCAAGTTCGCAGAGCGAGGTGTCCGGGGTGTCGGACTCGAAGACGAAGAAGAGGGCGTGCTTGCCCTGCAGCTTCATGGCCTTGCGGACGCGGGCGCATTTCTGGACGACAGTCTGCTTCTCCCGGCCGCTGAGCCTGATGACGCCCAGGCGGGTGCCGTGGTGCGGGTGGTCGGCCATGATGACGATGCGCCCCTTGACGCCCTGCGGGACGAGCCGGACGAGGAGTTTCTTTGCCCGGGCGGCGCGCAGCCCGTCGAAGTTGAAGTACTTGTAGCCCACGACGGAGCCGGCGGTGTTGTTGACCACGGGATTGTGGTTGACAGACAGGTCGTATGGATCGCCTTCGCCGTCCCATTCGGCGCGGAGCGGCTGGATGTAGGAGCCGTAGTACTTGTTGCCGAGATTGTCCTTGTCGGCCGGGCGCGGGCCGGTGAACCAGCAGGCGATGCCGGCGGAGTGGCGCTCCAGCGGGTCCAGGCCGCCCAGCTCGAAGCCCTCGGAGGTGTATTCGGCCTCGGAGATCACCACTTTGCCGCCGGGGCCTTCCGTGACCTGCACGTCCACCGGGGCCACCATGGCCTGGCGGTCGAAGCCGCCCAGACCCGCCTGGCGATGGTAGAAGATGTACCACTGGCCGCCGATCTCGCAGAGGCTGCCGTGCGTGTTGCCGCCCGGGGCGGCGGTCCAGATGGGGTTGCCGTCCTCGTCGGTGTCGCGCCCGCGGGCGTCAATCACCGTGCCGCCATAGTTCCAGGGGCCCAGCGGGGAGTCGCTCCAGGCGTAGGCGAGGGTATTGTTCGCTTCCGGGAGTCCGAAGTCGCCGTCCGCCGTCCAGCGGCTGTAGATGAAGACATACTTGTCTTTGATCTTGCGCAGCGAGGAGGCCTCGAAGAAGCGGAATTCGCCTGCCTGGCGGAGGCCGGAGACCATGTCCGTGACGACCTTGGCCCCCGGCTTGACCGTGCACATCGTCTCCGGGTCGAGTTCGGCGCCGAACGACTGCTCGAAACCCCAGTAGCCATAGACGCGGCCGTCGTCGTCGATGAAGGCCGCCGGGTCGAAGCCCAGCACGCCGACGGTGCGCTTCGGGTCCTTGGGGTCCCAGTTGCACACGGTGAAGGGGCCGTCCGGCCGGTCGGCGCGGGCGATCATCGAGTTGCGTCCGCCGGCCTGGGTATTGGGATACAGATAATAGGTCTTCTTGCCGGAGGTGTAGGTCCAAACTTCTCTAGAAGAACCCACCCATGCGCCATTAGAGAGCGTATATGATTCATCCAGAACCTTGTTGCTACCGTCATAATCATAGACTCTCTTCGTTCCGGCAGACCAGTCGGTGCCGTTATGAGCAGTATAATTGATATCCAACATCAGCTTTCCGGCTGTACTATACTCGCGGAAAATTTGCGTTGAATAAACCAGTGTTCCTGCCTCATTGCGGGTATAGGCTATATTATTCACCATGCGACCGGCAGCATCAAATTCCCAACTATTTTGGGTATGAGCCGACCAAGCGCCGTTCT